>JAJYOS010000148.1 GCA_021796055.1 Bacteroidota bacterium | reverse complement strand
AGAAATGGAGTAAATATGAAACGGTTGGTTGTGTTCCTTTCTGTCGTGCTTATGGTGGCACAAGCGTTTGCGCATGGAGAAAATGAGCGCCTCGACTCACTTATGTCATCGCTTTATCCGAAGGATAATCCTGGGGCGGCAATAGCGATAGTCAGGAATGGGAAAGTAATCTTCAAGAAAGGCTATGGCATCGCGGACCTGGACTCAAAAAAGCTTATTACTCCTTCGACCAATTTTAATATCGGTTCCATGACAAAGGAGTTTACTGCGTATTGCGTTTTAAAACTGCATAGTGAGAAAAAGCTGTCGTTGAATGACAAACTAATTAAGTTTTTCCCGGCCTTTATTCCTAAGGCGGCAAGCGCTATTACAATTCGTAATTTGCTCACGCACAGCTCGGGAATAATTGACTATTACAATTACGTCGATACGAAGCAGTACACTGAGTTCTCCGATGAAGATATTTTGTCGGCATTGAAAAAAGTTGACTCCGTCTATTTTCCCGCGGGTTCCCGGTTCCGTTACAGCAACACAGGATACTGTCTGCTATCATTGATAATTCAGAAGGTGTCAGGGAAAACATTCCCTGAATTTGTGCGGGATAATATTTTTGAACCATTAGGAATGGAAAAGAGCGATGTGATACATCCGGGCTTCAAGATCTCGAATCGTGCGTTTGGCTATGAATGTGACAATGACAGCTTTAAGATTTCTGACGCTAAACAGAGTTTGTTCTTTTCCACTGAGGGAGATGGGGGAGTCTACACTTCCATCGATGATTACGTGAAATGGCTAGTCGCGATTCGATCGGGGAAAGGGCTGAACGCGCGTTTGATAAGGGAAGCTCAGTCGCCAGAATTTGTAATTGATTCCAGCAGGGATGTCTCTTACGGCTATGGATGGTTTATTGCAGGATCGGGCAACGATAGACTTGTCTATCATCCCGGTTCAAATGGGGGATTCAGATCGATTGTCTTCATGAAACCCTCACAAGATTATGCGGTAGTTATCTTTTCCAACCGAAGCGGAATCGACTTGGAGGAGCTCATCCGCCAGGTGAATAGGATATACCACGTTGGCGATAGTGCTTATGTCAAGACTGATTTGATTACTTCTTAGCCCTTGAGAGTTGTTAGGTGTCTCAAGTCGGAACACCGGTTTGATGAACATTCCACGGATCGCGGCACTGTGACTCCAATTCTTTGACCCCCTCGGGTTAGATCGGATTTGTTCGCGATCGATTTGCCGGCGGCAAACGGGATATCCGACCGGTTCTTGGCGGCCTCGCACTTGCGCTATCTCGTAACTCAAAGGCTGGATTACATATGCGGCTATTTACCTTGAAACACTTATACCCACATCGTGAAAGTGTTGAGGGAATTGCGGTGTGATGCAGATCAACTCAAGGTGGTAAAAGTTGTTCCATGGCATTAAGTTATAGCCGGAGAGTCTGTACCACCGTCGTTGTTAGCTTCGCACAACAAGTGGGATGAACATGGTCGGTGAGCAAAAACTTCTGGTTATCGCGGTTGGTTCTCTCCTCATATCAATCGCTATCCTCGTGGGTTATTCACTTTTCAAAGGAAGCGCTGTCACTACGAACCGTGAACAGCTGGTTACGAATTTGATGGCGCTTGCCTCAAAGGCTCAGGTCCATTACAAGAAGCCTGCTTTTATGGCAGGTGGAGAAGGAAGTTTCAATAATTTCCAGCTAAGCCCTGGTGACACAGGAAACGCTAATGGCAGCTATTCGTGTTCGAAGAAGAAGCCAAAAAATTCCAAGTACGTGCCAGGCAATACAAATCCCATCCAACACTCGGCCAAGAAGATTTATATCGTGGGTTGTGGCAAGGAGATCGGGACAAACCACCGTGACGTTGTTAAAGTCTATATCATTGTGACTCAAGACGCCTTCGAAACGAAAATATTAAATTAGCCGGCCCTCTTGGCGCATCTCATCGCAGAAACGTTCGGTTGTCACTCCAGGCAAAGTGGTAGAGCTTTCATTTCGAGTAATTGTCCGTGGTAATTGGCGAATAGGAATGTCTAGAAGGCGAATAGAGCGGTTCGTTTCCTAATTTCACGGACACACAGGGCGGAGCCGTGATACGAGTGAAGAGGTAAATGAATTCACAAAAACTGTGTCAACGGCACTTGTTCACTCTCTGTGATCAGAAGGTTCACATTCCGGGCGTAAGTCGCAGGTGCGACCCTCTCGAACAAAACAGCTGAAACCAAAATGGGCACGGTGTGGCGTAGTTAACTTTATCTGAGGCAGAGCTTACAACGGTGGGCGTTATAAGCACGAAGCAGCGGTCAATGATCCCCCTATGGGGTCACCATGCGGGGGAATGGGCATCACCTCACGCGAAATCGGTGATTCTTTGGATCAGTAGAGCTTCGAAGCTATCGGCAATGGATGCAGGTCAATAGGGGATATCCTCAACTAGGAGGAAACGAATACTCACTTTGCACCATTAAAGAACCGTCATCATTGACAATTGTGGATGAGTCGGCGGAGACATAGTTTTGCACGAAAATGGATGGAAACAATTCTGGAAAGACGCGTGCAGCGAAACATATTTTGGTTTTGTGCTAATCACAATTCCGTCAACGTTCATAGAATTGTCTACGCGGCATCGGCCTCGATAGCAGGAATAGGAATCGGCGTCAAGGCGTGATAAGAAGCCGCAGGACGGTAGTTCGCCGTATGTTGAACGAAGACAAGAACAACTCCGGAAACTATTGCTTGTGTGACTGAAGAAGCGAAGCTATGACAACAGCTCGTGTAATATGGCATGTCCTAACCGCTTTGTTCTTGGAAGGTATTGTCCTGCTTCACCCGGAAAGGAAGGTCGCTTTCTCCGAAGGAGAAGAGGAGTAGAGAAGCGATTGTACATTTTAGTGGCACGTGTCCCGCTTGTGAGACAGGGGCGATCACGTCTTAATGACCATGCGGTTTGCCTGCGCGAAGCGATACTTATTTGTGGATAAGAACCTTGAGGCGCGGCGCACTACTCGATGTGGATCAAAATGGTTGTCCAGCAAACACGGAATCCTAATGACTTTTGATGCGAAGAAGTACTCCCGTGATTGGCGAGACGCAAACGTTATGACATTTGCTTCTCTGCGGATTCAAACGGGTTAATAAAATCGCGAAGGCGGATGATGTGACAGAGGAGAGGAGATAACGAACATGACAAGATTAGAATCTATTTTCTTTTACATGGTTGGGCTCTCGATAATGTTGCCCTTTTCAGCCGTCATGGCACGTCCGCCGGCGACTTCACTTGGGCCCGATCAGCGGTTCAAGGTTGACATTCTTGTCTTCGTAGCACATCCAGATGATGAATCCCTGATTGCGGGGTATCTGGCCCGCGCAGTGCTGGATGAGCACAAAAAAGTTGCCGTCGTTTTTGCGACAAGAGGAAACGCGGGCGAAAACCTTGTGGGGTATGAGCAAGACAGGGCGCTCGCCGAGATCAGGGAACAGGAGGCGAGAGAGGCCCTGGCTTCGATCGATATCCATGAAGTATGGTTCCTGCGTGCCCCGGATACACCGTGGTTGGACCTTCCGGACGTGCTGCGGTCGCTCGAATCGTGGAACCACGGCAGAGTACTGGAGGAAGTCGTAAGGTTTATTCGACTTACTCGACCTGAAGTGGTAATTACGATGCTGCCGGACGTTGTGGTCGGCGAGAACCATGAAGATCACCAGGCGGCTGGAGTTATTGCAAGCGAGGCATTCGACCTTGCGGGTGATCCGACATGGTTTCCGGAGCAAGTCGCTGCACCGGCAGATCACCTCTGGTATTCGAATCTCATGGAGGGGCTTCATACTTGGCAGCCGGAGAAACTTTATTACTTCACGGATGCGACGCAGCTTCAATTTGTCAGTGGTAAAGGCCCTACCTATTCTATGACCGCCATCTCTCTTTCTCAGCACGTCTCGTACGCAAGACTCGCGGCACGAGAAAAATCATATCACAAAACGCAGTACGGCGATGGACCTGAAAAGGACCTTGCGTTCGCTAACCTTGAACATTTCGAAAAGCCACTGACATTTATCCTCGGCAAGTCTCTTGTCGGTGGGGCGACTACGGGTGATATCTTCCAGGGGGTGGTGCCGGGCCCGATCCCATTTCATCCTGTTCGAGGTTACAGGCCCAATCCCAATCCACCAAAGTTCTGGATCGAGCTTGGTGGCGGATGGGCGTTCTACAGGCGCTTCTATCCTGCACATGACCTTGTATCCATGGAGCATCTACTGTTGCCCCAGATCGGAGTCAGCAGCGGGCAAGACTTTTCGATACCGCTCATATTGCACAACAATGCCGCCAAGCCTGTTCTGTTTAATCTGAAGACGAGTATGCCGTACGGCTGGTCCCTTGACAGCAATTCATCGATGTACGCGCACCATTATATACCGGAAACGTCTTTCTTAGTCGGTCCGCACAATTATTTCCCGATCCGTATCAGAATGGTGGCAGCGCAAGTGACCAGTTCGAAGTGGCAGGATATAGAATGGACCGCGGAAGCGGATGGCAGGTCACTGACGCCGGTGATGTTGAAGATTTATGACGAGGCGAATCACTAGTTCTGATGAACTCGAAGTCTTAAGCAGACTAAAACTTGCTTGCAGGCGAATTTGCAGCGTGCGTTTAAGAGCTGGCATTGATTTGTGGTAAGTGTGTGTACCGCGGATACAGATATGTAACCTTTCGCGTCACCACAATTGATGATTTTTGATCCTCAGTGCTTTTGCTGAAACTATCTGACTTATTGCGTCGTTAGGGTAAACCGCGAACACGGCGAGGCGGACGCCCGTGCAACCGGCTGCATTTGGAGTTCGAGTACATAAAGGGGTGTTCCACTTTGCCATAGTAAGATGTCGCTCGCGTCATTGTCATGAATGTCGCAGGCGGAAGTGACGATCTAATATAGGCTATGAGGTAACGGCTTGGATGAATTGATACGGGTACGATATCGCGGTATTACGCCTGCAGCAGCAGTCGGATCTAGATGCTGTTCCAGCCTCCCACCTACCTCCCCGCGTCAAGCATCGCCATTTGACTTTTCAAAATTCAAACTGAGGAGGGATTATGCAAACAATCTTACACGGAATGAAATTGCGCCTGATGGCGAAAGGGATCGTATGGTCCTTTATTGCCGCATTGGCACCATTATGTACTGGGGTGTGCCAGAATATCGGGAATGTATCGGGTGTCGTTACAGACGCCGCCAGCGGTCAGCCGCTTCCTGGCGCTACGGTCATAATCGTTGGGACTAGCCTCGGCGCTTCCTCTAATTTGAACGGCAGGTACGTAATTCAAAATGTCCCCGCGGGACATTACAGATTGCGAGCCGCGTACATTGGGTATAAACCAAAATCCGTTGAGGTCACAGTGAGCGGTACGGCGAACGTCGTAGCGGACATTAAGTTGTCAGCAGTCGGCGTCCGCGCAAAGGGGGTGACTGTTACTTCCCAAGCGAGCGGTCAGAACGAGGCAATCAATCAACAGATATCGTCAATTCAAATCACAAACGTTGTATCGGCTGCGAGAATACGGGAACTCCCCGATGCTAACGCCGCCGAGTCTGTCGGTCGACTCCCGGGAGTGTCGGTGTTACGTAGCGGCGGAGAGGGTAACGAAGTGGTTATAAGAGGGCTCGCGCCGAAGTACAATGAAATCGAAATAAACGGCGTCGAACTTGCTTCGTCGAGCCCCAATAACCGGAGTGTCGACCTGAGCATGATTTCTTCAAACATGTTAGAGGGTATTCAGGTGTCAAAAACCGTGACTCCCGATATGGACGCCAATGTGATTGGGGGAGTCGTCAATTTCCAACTCAGAGAGGCGCGAACCTCAAAGCGGGGAGGACCGGAGTACCACCTTCTCGTCCAGGGAGGATACAATAATTTATCCGATGCCACCAACAAGTTGAATAATTACAAGTATGTTGCCAGCGCAGAAGACAGGTGGTTGAACAACCGTTTCGGAGTCCTGGCGGAAATCGAGGCGGAAAGAAGGAATTTGACATCGAACGAATTGGGAGCGACCTACGACCATCTCGGGAGCAGCACGACTCAATACACTACAACGGCCTTGAATCTCAGCGATATCCCGAGAGACCGAAGAAGGTACGATGGGACAATCGTTATGGACTATGTGCTTCCGCAGGGCTCAATCAAGTTCTCCAATTTCCTTGCGACCGGACAGACAGCCGTCCAGGATAGAGGGGAGACCTTCGATATCGCGAACAATCAGCATGACTACTCGCTCGGTTACTCCAACAGCAGGCTGAGCATCATAGACAATTCAATAGAGTTTCGGCAGCGCCTCCAATCTTTAACGTGGATGCCACCTTTTCCCACGTGTACACCGAGACTCGTAACCCGAACAACTGGACAGTGAGTTTCCTTCAAACCTCCGCAGGGCTCGATCAATTTGTCGGGCAAACCAACGTCAATCCCAGGTCTATTCCACCTGCCGCTAACGACAACCTCGCAAGCACGATCCTCAATAATTTCATAACCAACAGCAGCTTCGCGAGAGAACGCGATTTGACTGGAAACCTGAACCTCGGAAAGTCAGTGAACTTTTCAAATATGGTAAGGGCGTACATAAAGATTGGAGGCGAATACAGGTACCTGACGAGATCTTACGCGGTCACTCAATTCGGTGGGGATGGCCTTGCTCTTGCGAGCGCCACGTATGTGGACAGCCTGATTTGTTCGCCGTTTTCGTCCGCCAGAAAATATATCGGTAGCACAGTGGTGCCGATAACGGCATTTGTCGACCCGAACTTCAGCTACGGCACCTTTCTGAACGGCCAGTACTCGATGAATGCGCCAATCAGCTACGGAATGATGGCGCAGGCGGCCACGATTCTGGAGAAGGACGCCGCTTTGATCGCGCAGAACGACGCCATTTCTTATGCCCGAGATAACGTTCAGTCGACCACGAATAATTACAGCGGACATGAAAATCAAGATGCCTTCTACGCGATGGCAACAATAGATATCGGTCCTCAAATTGTTCTTATCCCCGGCGTACGGTATCAAAATCTCCGGACTACATATACGGCTCCACGCGGCATCGAGCCGGCATTGACTGACTATCCATACAATCATTATGACACAACAGTCACGATGAATCATGGATACTGGCTGCCTGATGTCGCGTTTCGATATAAGCCTCTCTCATGGTTCGATGTCAGGCTCTCGTACACCCACACACTTGCCTACCCTGATTTCAACTCTATCACTCCAAGGATCGATGTCTCAAATGGATATATTCAGTACAATAATTATACTCTCATACCTTCTCGGTCCACGAATTACGACGCTTATTTCTCCGCCTATGATAATTCAATAGGCCTATTTACCGTCGGCGTGTTCAACAAGGAAATAACCGACCTGATTTACCCCTGGTCTTTCCATGTCGGCCTCGACCAGGCACTGAAGTACTATCCGCCACAGTTGATCGGGACCACGACTCCTTTCGTCAGTCCGACAATTGCCACATTCATAAACGACTCAAGCACGATCGACGAATGGGGGATGGAACTAGACTGGGAGACGCACTTCTGGTATTTGCCAGATCCCTTTTCGGGGCTTCTGCTCGATGTGAACTATACCCACATCTACGCGAACGCTCACTATCCTTATGTCTCTTACGTGAAACCGGGATATCATACTCTTCCGACAGCAGTCGATACCTCATTTGTCTCGCCGCTCCTTTATCAGCCTGATGATATTGTGAACCTATCGGTGGGGTACGATTACCTTGGCTTTTCTGCTCGGATCTCCCTTTTGTACCAGGCAAAGATATTTACCGGTCCGAATTTCTGGCCGCAGCTGCGAACCAACACTTCCGCGTATACGCGGTGGGACCTGGCTGTAAATCAAAACCTGCCATGGCGCGGTCTTCAGCTTTACGCGGAGTTGAACAATATCAACGGCGAAAACGATATCAGCGTGATTCAGGCGGCCGCGGGTGTCCCTGCATCTGAACAGGATTATGGGATGACGGTGGACGTAGGCTTAAGATTGAAATTATGACTTTGGTGAACTGTCACGATTTGTTACTAAATGTCACCGCAAAGAAACGGACATCAATATGTCCGAATGACGTCAAGAGTTTATGTCAAGGAGGATTTATCATGAGAACAGTTGTCGACTTATCCGGATTGCAAACCAGACAGGGCTTCAGTTGGACAAAAGGCCTAAATAGAGAAAGTGTCTCACGCGCTCTAATAATTTGGGCCTCGCTTGTCTTAATTATCTTCGCGTACCCCCGGCAATCGCTCGCCCAGGGAGATACGTTGACGGTCTATGCGGGCGGGACTAATAAGCTGACGCTGGACCAAATTATTGGCAACGACACCACCGCCGGCGGCTTTCAGAAACACAAAGTTTACAAACTGGTATCGCTCGATACGACTTATATTTTCGACGCCCCGATAAACTTGAGATCGAGTGTCACTATAATGGGTGTGCCGGATCCAGCGACGGGTCGCCCACCTTGCATTCAGCCGGACGTACTCATCGATTGGTCGGTACCCCCCGATCTTTTTCACATACTCGGGACCGGTGCGCATGTTACAGTGAAAAACCTCTATCTCCTCGGCTCCGCACTCGATGGTTCGCAGAACGGCGGCGGTGTTGCGATAAGAGTGTTTGCAGACAGCGTCAGACTTGTTTGCGACCACGACGTCTTCGAGGAGTGGCTTGGGTACGCTATCGGATATGACGGGAATTGGGATAGCTTCTTCCTTACGAACTGCGACTTCCGCAACGCCAACCATCCGTTAAGTCAATATGTGGGAGAAGTTATCAGAAATGAGCCCGGCAACGTCTTCACCGACTCGCTAGTGATGAGGGACAATACAATCTTCTGCATAAACGCATACGCGGCTTGTCCGGTCACGAAATATTATGAGACGTATTTTGAATTTTCTCACAACGATGTGATTTACACATTCAAGAATCCGTTTTTCATCTTCAATGTTACTAACGCGAAGATCGACAACAATATTTTCTATGGCGCCTGGGCAGGTGGGATAAATTTTCAGGAATATCCATGGTGGGATCAACTATGGACACCGGCAAAGGGATCTATCATAGACATGGATCGTCTCGATTCAATGAACGCTGCGGTTTTCGATCCGGCCGACGTTGGGAAGAGCGCTCCGGTGCTCGACTCGTTGGCCGAGATGAGGCGAACCGTGCAGGTGGACAACAATGACTGCTTCTGGCCGGCAAAACTCACCACTTTCTGGCACGATTGGGACGATACTGCCCATTTCAACGCGTCGGGCGATTCGATTATCACGCCCACATGGATGAATAATCGCACGACACACATGTTCACGGACAAGACACAGTGGCCGGGCTTCGTCGCGAAGAACAACCAGTTCGTCGATCCGGGGTTTGGCTCTGAAATATTAAATGTCCTTGACAACACGGGAGGGGGAATGGGAGTCGGATTTTTCAAATATTTCAGGGAAATCAGGACCGGCACTGCCGCCACTGATGTGTGGGGGTACAAGCTGACCCAGGTAAACGGGAATAAGATCAACTGGGTGCCCCCTTGGCCTCTTCCTGAGACACAGTTGCTTCGTTACACAAATACCTCGCTTGAAAATTCAAGCTCGGACGGTTTGCCGCTGGGTGACCCGAACTGGTTTGCGGCGGCCCCGCCGAAACAATCGCCGGTCGTTTCTCGTCCGGATGTCATGCTCGGCAATAATTATCCAAATCCGTTCAATCCGACCACAGTTATCAGATTCGAGGTGCCGAGTTCGGGGTTCGTAAGTTTGAAGGTTTATGATGTGCTCGGCAGGCTGGTGAAAACACTCGTCGACAACATCGAGAGCACAGGTTATCACGAGGTCGTGTTCAGCGGCGCCGGTCTCGCAAGCGGAGTGTATTTCTACACGCTGAGGCAGGGAGCGTCCGTGATTACGAAGAAGATGCTCCTGCTCAAATAAAAAACAGACGTGGTTTTCGATTAGTCATTATTGCTCGACATTCCATCCTGAGACCTCGAGACGTGGCTTCTGCCCATCGAGGTCTCGGGCATGGAAGCTCCCTTCAACGGTTCGTTCCTCGCCAGGGAACAAGGAGACATAGTTAGTATTCCAGAAAACCGGAAGGACGGTTTCGTCGCTATCCCCTCTCTTAACGGAAACGTATGCCATGAAGGCAAGATGGGGCGTCCGATTCTTAAGGGTGACAGAAACGTGAT
>JAJYOS010000147.1 GCA_021796055.1 Bacteroidota bacterium | reverse complement strand
CACCGATTCTCTGGCCAGCAAGATGATCGACGTCGCTAAATATCACGATCTCGATATACTGCACGTTCACTACGCAATTCCGCACGCGACGAGCGCCTTCATAGCTAAACAAATACTCTCGCCCGCCAAAGACATCAAGGTGATTACGACGCTTCACGGTACCGACGTCACGCTTGTCGGACTTGAGCCAAGCTTTCTCCCCCTCGTAAAATTTTCGATCGAACGGAGCGATTACGTTACTTCTGTTTCGCGCTTTCTCCAGATGAAAACGTACACGATGTACAATGTGGAGAAGGAAATCCATGTGATTCCGAATTTCGTGGACATCAACAGGTTCAAGCGCATCGAAGATTGCGAGCTCAGAACGCGCTTCGCTTCCAAAGGCGAGAAAGTGCTGGTGCATGTGTCAAACTTCCGAACCGTCAAGCGCGTTCCGGACGTCGTTAGGATATTCGACATCGTGAGAAAATCCATCCCAAGTAAATTACTCCTCGTGGGAGACGGACCGGACAGGTCGGAATCTGAGAGACTCGCGCGCGAACTGGGGATCTACGAGCACATCAGGTTCCTCGGCAAGCAGACACGTCTTCCTGACATACTTTCCGCTGCTGACCTAATGCTCATGCCGAGTCAGTCAGAAAGTTTCGGACTCTCGGCACTCGAGGCGATGTCGTGCAGCGTCCCTGTCGTCTCTTCGAGCACAGGAGGCCTTCCTGAACTGGTTGTTCACGGCGAAACCGGGTATATAGCTGAACTCGGAGATGTGCAGAGGATGGCCAAATATGCGATGGAACTTCTCGGAGACGACCGCAAACTCGATCTCTTCAGACTGAACGCGAGAAAGCGCGCGGAGAAGTTTAGCGAGGACATCATAATACCGCAGTATGAGAAACTTTACGAGTTGGCGCTAAATGAAGCCGATGCTTCAATAGGGGTCAAGTAGGACCGATTCTCCACGAGTTGGTCGGGCGGACGGGCAAACTTTCGATCAAAAACTAAGTTGATAAAAGAGCCGTAGCGCGTTTACGGTCTCTCGCTGGTAGAGTGTCTGGTTGTTGAGGACAATCTTGTGCGATAGCTGGAGGTAGAGCATGTTGCCCAGAAGTTGTGTCAGGGGGTAATCCACGCTTACGTCGGTGTTGTTGATATCGCTGAACACCTGGCCTCCCACCCTGATGGTGGCTTTTCCGAATTGAGTTGTTATTGCCAGATCAGGATTCGCGAGGTCGCTGATGGAGCTATATCGAAGTTCTGCGCTCCGGACGAACGAGAACTCGCGGCTGAAAAGGCTCGTCAACGCGCCGGACAATACTGACGTGCCTGCGCTAAGTACACCCGGCCCCACCTGGTTCCAGACGCTGCGCCTGGCAGACGATGTCTGCTGGCTCGCAAACTGGTTCGTGAGGATGAACCACATCGCGTTGGTTTGGACATCCCCCTGGTCGTACGGAACGCCATCGAGAGTCATTGAAATATTCGGAGCGTTCGGATGGTTGAAAGTTCCGCTAATTCCAAGTTGCACGACGACGACCTGTGGCTTGCTGGTGGCAGTCGATGTTGTGCTCGTGTCTAAATCCCCCTGATACTGCGCAGTTATATTCATAATGGGATTCAGAGGGTCGCCGGTGAAACTAAGCTTGCCGGTCGCATTGAAGTGCCTCCCGTAAAAATTATAGTAGGAGTTGGAATTATTCGGGAGACTCACGTTTCCGGTGAGTTCCATCCTCCCGGAGAGATTGGAGAGATGGAGCCGGCCTCCAAGTACGGCATCGAGCTCTTCGTTCGTCATCGGATCGAATATCATTCGAAGGCTAACATTGTCTCTCGTCTCGACTTCCACGTCATACCGGAGACTGTCGATAAGGCTCCCTGACGCCATCTGTGAAGATGGGGCCGCGGCCACCAATGTATCGGCTTTCGATTTTTCGTCGGCCGGAGGCGCCGGGAAATGGTAGATTATCTCCTGATTGGCAACGCTCTCTCTTCTCTGAATCGGGAGTAGTGTAAGATCTGCCGACTCGATGTTCAGCGTCCCGAGGAGCATCGGTCTATCGAGGCTTCCGTCAAGTCTCAATCCGCCAAGACCAGACCCAACCACCGCGGAGCCGTAAATGCCGTGGAGTGTTCTCCTTGCCGGTGAGTTCAGCACGAGAAGCGATCCGTCGAAAACTAGATCGAACTTCTTGATTGTATTTTCCCCGATTGTAATCGAGCCGTTTGCGGTAATGGTTCCCCCAGGCTGTCCCGGAACATCACTGATCGCCAATGGAGAGAGACGGAGCTTGTTTCCATCCCCGATTATGGTTCCCTTTAACAAGTAGTCGACCTCATTCGCGGCGAGTCTAATCCTCCCGTTCTCCAGCGATAGCTTCCCCTGCATTTCCGGAGAAGAATACTCCCCGCTCACGACCATGTTTCCCGAGAGAGAGCCTCCGAAGTCCTGAATGCCGGTCAAGAAAGGTGTCAGGAAGGAGACATCCAACGAATCGGCTGACAATTCGACCCTCATCTTCGAATTGACATTTGCGCTGAGCGGTATCGTGCCGTTTAGTTCCAATGCGTATCGGGCCGAGTCGCTCCTCTTCGACAAGTCGGCTTTGATTGTCATCAGCTGTCCATTCAGTCCGACACTCCCTCTGATAGATTTGGCAACCGAGCGATTGTAGTAAATGTTATTTCCGCTGAAGTCTATCGAAAGAGATGTGGCGCCATTTGAATTGTATAGATCCGCCATTCCGTCAATTCGTCCCTTAAGGTCGAGAGTGGTGGTGTCCAAACGGGCAATTTCCTGTAGCGAGCGAAGCCCGAAATTGTGGAAGTTGAAATGGAGCCTTGCCCCGGTACGAAGAGAATAGGCGCCACTCGCGGTAACCAAACTCAAGGAATCATCCTTCTCATCGGAAAGACCCGCGTTGAAAGTAGCAGGTGAAATCGTGAACGTCTCAGGCGAGTAACTTATCCCGATCGGAGCTTGGCTGACAAGCGGCACGCCATAGATATTTCCCGCGAGGGAATCTGTAGTAAGGTGGAACTCATCTCCTATCAGGTTTCCATTCGCGTTTATTCCAAAGCTAACAAGCGTGTCGACGGATCCTTTGGCCTGAAGCGTAAGGGTGGGAAAGTTCGCCGAATCGCCGCCTGCCCGATACTTAATGCGGAGATATTGCGCGGCAAGTCTTGTCAATCCCACGCCAAATGAACCGATGCTCGCGTCGATTGACCAGCCGCCTGAGGTCCACACAGAAAGTCCAGGGTCGGATTTATACTTAAAGCCTACATCCATTCCTCCGCCAAAGAGATTTAGCGAATCCTGCCGGTAGTTAATCGTATCCACCGAAAGATAACCATACATGGAAACGGTATCTTGATCGGCGACAAGATGGAGGTGTGTCTTCGCGTTCCCCATGAACTCGCTGCTGCCAATCAGCTGACCAAGTAAGCGAGCGTCCTTCACATCTACGGAAACGTCGGCATTCATGTTTGGCAATTGCCTGATTAAGGCGCTCGAGGTATCCCTTGTGCCGGCCAATTTCGCACCGAAGGTATCCGCGAGCGCGGAAAACAGTCCTGCAAGCTGAACCGGCAATTTGTGAGGGACAAAATTTCCTGTAACGCTCGCGTCCACAAACGGTGAATAAAGCTCAAGTTCCTTCACGGGGCGCTCCGTGTTGACAAGTACGGAGAACGCGGAATTGCCGAGATCGACGCTACCGAGCGTCGACCGTTCAGTCACAAAAGTCGCCTGAGTTCGGAGAGAATCTACATTGAGCCCCCGTCCGTCGACAAGGAGTCTACCTGTAAGCTCTCCTTTCAGTGTCGGCAAGTGGAGAAAGGGGGCGGCATCGAACTCGCTCAGATTGAAATCACCTGCGTACAATTCATTCCTTAGATTCATAGACGCGGTACCATCAACATTGCCCCTCGATGTAAGCAGATTGACATCGGCGCTAACCACATCCTTTGCCGAAGAAAGAACAACACCGAGATGATGAATGAGCGTATGGTCGAAGGAAGATGAATCTATCGAAAGAGAAACGTCGCCTTCCGGGATAGGACGGCGCGTTATCGCTATGGCGAAGGTTGATCTGCCGTTTAAGTCCGTACGCAAGCCGCTGGGTGGGAACACCTCGCCGACATCGAGACCTCTGAATGCAACGTTCCCCTGATACACATTCGGTTTCAACTTGGATTCCGCGGCGATGGAAGTGGTACCATTGGTAAGTTTGGCGGATGCTTGGAGATACAAAGGATGCCCGGTGACGGATGCGGACACATTCATCTTTCCGAGTCTGCGCACATCGGGGAAACCGACGCTCTTCAGTACCGATGAGAGCTCTGCCATGTCGACGTTCGCGTTGTCCATCCTGACTTTCATAGATAGAGCGGAATCCAGGATGTTGTAGAACGATGCCGTAAGAGGAACTACGGAGCTATCCGTTTTCAGAAGACATTGTTTGACATCCAGTGTGTCCGGCGTACCGCTGGCGAACAATGAAAAGTTAAAGTCGGAGGGCGTTTTGATAGGCAGCTTCACGAATTTACCGACTTTCCCAACGTCCCCATGGATAGCCTCGACGTTCGCCGTAAAGTATTTGTCGCCTATCGTGACTGCGTTCAGAGTGTCAAGCAAGTCCTGTCCTTCTACAGTCACGTCGGCGTGAATCATCATTCGTCCGGATGACAGGCTGAGGCCAGTGACTTCAGTGCCCGCGGGAGCCGTATAGAAAGAGAAACTCAGTGAATCAACTTTGAACCCGATAGGCTCGATGCGCATCGACATTCGTATTACGCTTGCTGTCAGATTTTTTCCGGAGAGTTCGGCGGAGGCTGACAAGTTCAGGTTCTTTACGACGAAGTTAGAGGCATCAAACGTATTGCTTGTTTTTCTTCGAGCAGCTAGATCGGACGTGTCTGCCGATCCGACAGCCGTGGAGTCGAAAAGCTCAAACTCTCCCCCAACCATTCTTATAGACTTCGCCAGAATGGTCCAGGCAAATTTGCCGCCAGGCGCGCCCCCAGGTTTGCCGATGTGATTGACATTGAAAGTGCCATCCCTTGATCTTATCAGGTAGAACTTAGGATGGACGAGCCTCACTTGAGTAACCTGGATCGTCTGCGTAATCAGAGAGAGCGGAAGGTGCGTAACCGTAACCGTATCAACGGTAGCGATTGGATTGCCATTGTATAGGAGTGCAGCGCCGTCTACCGTGAAGGTTCCAAAGACACTCCCGTGAATATCGCCCAACCGGAGCCGCGCGTTCGTCCCGTTGTCGACCACTGAAACCAGAATATCCCTGACCTCGTCGTTGAAGACTCTCGTATAAGAGACGAGGTAGACTATCAGAGGGAAGAAAACAAAGAGGATGAACAGTGGGATGAATACTCTCTTGCGCATGGCAAGCACCGCTAAATCATTTCTCTTGCGGCGAGCTTTCAGAAAGGATCTTATTTATGATATTTGTCGTGGATCTTCCCGTCAAATAGTCGATCGTGACGACTCTTCCTCCCCGAGCTTCGACTATGTCCTTGCCAACGACATTTTCGATTTTCCAATCGGCGCCCTTGACAAGCACATCAGGCTGAAGTGACTTGATGACATCGTAAGGGGTGTCCTCTCCAAACACGCAGACATAATCTACGCACTTCAAGTTCGAGACCACGAAGGCGCGGTCGGCCTCGGAGACAATCGGACGTTTTTCTCCTTTAATCCTTTTCACGCTCGCGTCAGAATTAACCGCGACAATAAGATAATCACCTAGCTCTCTAGCCCGGTTAAGGTACTCGACGTGTCCTCTGTGGATGATGTCGAAGACGCCGTTCGTGAAAACCACCGCCTTCCCCTTCTCGTGTAGCTTCGCCACCTCGCGGCTCAGGTCTTCTCTTGTCATTACCGCCATCTTCAAGACTCCATTGAGTGAGAATCGTTCAAGACTTCATCGAAAAGTCGAGGCTTATCCACGGGTGCGATGCCAACTTCGCCGCAGACGAGTCCGCCCGCATGATTCGCTATCGCGGCGGCCTCCTTAATAGTGGCTCCTGAAACCAGAGCAACGGTCAAAGTGGAAATTACTGTGTCCCCCGCACCCGAAACATCTGCGACATGTCTCGCCTTTGTCGGGAAGTGCAATACTCCGCCCTCTTTATCGATGAGCGTCATGCCTTTTTCTCCTCGAGTGAGAAGGACGTTCTCGCAATCGAGGCGTCTTTTCAATTCGCGCGCGGCTGATTCGGCCTGCTGATCGTTGCCAGCTGGCACTGCAAGTGCTCCCTCAGCCTCCTTACGGTTAGGCTTGAAGACGGTAACATTCTTATACTCGAAGAAATTGCTCTGCTTCGGATCAACGCTCACTACCTTGTCATGCTTGCGCGCGAATTCTATGACGAGAGGGAGGAGCTCTTTCGTCAACATTCCCTTGTTGTAATCTTCAAGGATGATCGCATCCAATTCACTATTCATGGCCTTGAGTGCTTCCATGACCGCGCTGACTAGCTTAATGCCGATATCACGCCTCGTCTCATAGTCCATCCTGACAACATGCTGGTTATGAGCGATGACGCGCGTCTTTACAGTCGTAGGTCTATCGGCGTCAGTTATTATTCCCGCGACCGGCAACCCCATCTCCGAAAGTATTCGGCGGAGTTCGTCTCCAGCCGCGTCGTCGCCCACGATTCCGAAAGGGACCGGTTCAGCCCCGAGAGCTTTTATATTATTGGCAACATTGGCGGCGCCACCAAGCCTGGCAGATTCGCTATCAACTTCCAGGACTGGCACTGGCGCTTCGGGAGATATGCGCGACACACTCCCCCAGACATATTTATCGAGCATAAGATCACCGATGACCGCCACCTTCTTGCCGGCAAAACTATCGAACAGTGTTTTTAATCTTTCCTTTTTGAATCCACTCAAAAGAGAACTCCAATTTTTCTCAATTTAAGCCCATTAGGCCTCAGTATCAATAAATTCATGGAAAGCACGCATCTGTGCTATGGGGAGTTAATCCTCTTACGACTCATGGACCTGGAGTTACTAGCGGAGATTAATAGACGGGTAGCTTTCCGCAAACCGAAAAAGAAGAGCAACCACGATTTTAGAATAGTCAGAGTGAACTAACCTCCGAAAAGGACTGGCCTCTTAAGCGAGTCAGTTCATGTCGTGGATCACCTCATACACAGTTTGCAGGAGTCTCTCGCCCGTGAAAGGTTTATTGATAAACGCGTCGACCTGTGCCACCAATGTCGTAGCGATTTCATCCTGTAGGCCACTGGTTGCTATTAATTTCACACCCGTGTTCATTTTCTTAAGGGCAGCAATTGTAGCCTTACCATCGAGCACAGGCATCATGTTATCAATAATTATTGCCCGTATCGCCCCCATATTTTTGACAAACGTCGCTATCGCCTCGGCGCCGTCGCAGGCAACGAGGACCTGATAACCATACGCCTCTAGTGTAGCTCTTGCGATCTCACGAATCGAAGACTCGTCGTCAACCACGAGGACAAGCTCGCCGCGGCCCACATACTTACTAAAGTCAGTTTCGCTCGTGAAAGCGGTCTCCACTATCTCGCTCGCCGGAAGATAAACACTGAACGATGATCCTCTGTTCACCTCACTCTGAACGTTTATGAAGCCGCCGTGCGCTTTCACGAGCGCGAGAGCCGTTGAAAGACCGAGCCCCGTCCCCCTTCCGACTTCCTTGGTTGTAAAGAAAGGTTCGAAGATCTTATCGAGCAATCCTTTTGGAATTCCGCTGCCTGTGTCGGTCACCTTTATCATCACATACTTTCCCGGTTTAGCATCTATGTTCACTTTGGAACAGTCGTCGTCGAGCACTGTATTTTCGGCGCTCATCGTCAGGATTCCGCCATCGGGCATGGCGTCGCGGGCGTTGACGCAAAGGTTCAGTATCACCTGGTGGATCTGGGTTGTATCGCCAAGTATGGTCCAGAGATCCTTTGCCATCGAGTGTTCTATCGTGATTGACTTCGGGAAGGTTTCGTTCGCGATGTTCATGATCTCCCTAATCACGTGCCTGGGTTGCATTATCACCCTCTCGCCCTTTGCGCCCCGGCCAAACATCAGGACCTGCCGGACCATATCCGCCCCTCGTTTCGCGCTCAGCTCTATGGCCTGCAGAATCTTCTCGCTCTGCTCGTCGGTAAGCCGCCTCTTCAGAGCTCTGACGGACATCATGATCGGGGAAAGAACATTGTTGAGATCATGGGCAATACCGCCAGCAAGAGTTCCGATGCTCTCCAGGCGTTGAGCCCGCATAAACTGGGCTTCGAGCTTCTTTTTGTCGGTTATGTCCGTGCAGACTTTCATAATAGATTTCGGCTTTCCCTCAATATCCGTTACTAGTTTCCATCTGCAATCCAGGACAATTTCATTTCCGTTTCTGTCAACCCCGGTAATCTCTCCGGCCCATTCGCCAAATTGCTTAACGGCTTCATCGGCCGTTACCACATCATCGGGTATCTTACCATTATACAAGTCCACAAGCGACTTCCCGATCACCTCCTCCATCTTCCAGCCATAGATGACCGTAGCGCCCTCGTTCCAGAATATGATCTTCCCTGTCAGTAGCTCAAGAATGATAGCGTCTTGCGACTTGTTCAGAAGTGCGGCCTGCTCTCTTACTTTTTCGTCCGACTGCTTGCGCTCTATGGCAGTAGCTATCTGGCCCGACAGCAGAGAAAGTAGATTCTTTTCCATTTCGCCGAACTTGACGCCGGAAGAATAATTCTGGACCCCCAGGACACCGATGGTCCCGGAAGATGTTTTCAAAGGAACACCGACCCAATCAATCGGCATTTTTCTCTGAGTGGTATCTAGAACTTGCGTGCTGAGCTGTTGTGACTCATTGATCGTAAGAACGGACGGACTTCCGCCGAGCATAACTTGTTCGTTGAACGCATCCAACCCTGGCTGCCTCTCGGGGATGTCGTAGATTCCGTTGACATAGTACGGATAGTAAAGATCTTTTGTAATTTCATCGCGAAGAGCGATATAGAAATCTTTTGACGGTATAAGTTGGCTGATGACTTCGTGTATAGATTTACAGAATTCCCTCAAACTTTCGCTTACTCGGGTGACCTCCGCCAATCGATACAACGCCGATTGTAAGAGTTCGGAGCGACGTCTCTCCGTATTGTCACGCCCGACTCCTACAAATCCGACAATCTGTCCCGTCTCGACCACGATGGTCAGCGAGAGATTCATCGGGATGATCTGTCCGTCCTTCGAGACAAAATCAATATCGACTACAACATCGTCCTCTTTTCCGCGAAGCGCCTTCTCTTGGTACGAACGTATGACGTCCTTCTGTTGGGTCAGTTCAAGTAGGCTCATCCCTACCATCTCATTCTCCGCGTACCCGAGGGACGTAAGTGCGCCCCCGCGAACCAGCTGGATATTGAGCCCATCATCCATTCTGAACAGTACATCGCTCATGAATGTGAGCGCAGTTTTCATCGCGTCGTAAAGGGTGTTTATGATAATCTTGTGACGGAACACGAAATACAATGCGATCACAAGCGCGAGCAGAGATGTAAATATGTACATCTCGATACCCTTCGGGAAGAACGCAAAGAAAATCGACTCCGTAAACGGTCCCGGGAGCAGGAGGAGCAACAAGGCGAAGCCTGCGACCAGCAAGTTAGACCGCATCCCTTTGTCGCTAAATCCTTTTAGAAATGTAAAGAGAAGAGCTATGCCTATACTGAAGATTACCGACATCCAGGTGACAAGGAAGACGTATCCCACGTTCGAAAGTCCCAGGCCGGGAGAAATCGGTTTAGGGATCATGCCTAACAGCTCGAATGTGTAGCTGAAAAGTCCCGCAAAGTACACGGCGGCGATTGTCACTGGAGATTGAAGAAGCTCTTCGCGCCGCACCATTATTATCATAAAATGAAGAAAGAAGAACGGAAAGAGAGCAAACAGGAACGCGCCTATGGCGCTAAGGATGGCGCCTTCTGTGTGTGTGAGAGGAAGACGCGAGACCAAACCGCATGCCCCGAATGTCACCAGACTGGCCACAAGAAAGAGGTAAAACTTCACAGTTATGCTACGCATGGCCTTGAAGTAAATTATTAACGCGAGCAGCAGGTTTGATGCTGAATACCCGATCGCAACGTATTCATATAGCATTTTGTAGCCTCCATTATAGGGCTAACTCGGCCCCTGTCCAGAGAGACAATTATTCAGAGAAAGAAGATTCCGTCAACTTCTACCTTTTCCAGCTTTTGCTTTTTTTTAG
>JAJYOS010000146.1 GCA_021796055.1 Bacteroidota bacterium | reverse complement strand
AAAGCTCAGTCTGGATGTGAGGTACGGAGATCTTTCAGAGGCCGGATTTCCCCAAAGCTTTTTCGATTATGTTCATGTGAACAATGTTCTTGAGCATGTTCTGGATCCGATTTCTTTGCTGAAGGAGTGCAGGCGTGTAATCAAACCCGACGGTATCTTCTTTCTTTCGGTCCCAAACGGTTTTAACGACTCGCTGGACCTGATCGATTTCTACAAGATCGAAGGCAAACCCGCCCGCAGTAAGAACGGACATATTTTCTTCTTCCCTGCCCGAACGCTCCTGACGATGCTGGACCAGGCGGGATTCGTCATCGATAAAATGAAGACTTACAGCGTAAAACGCGGATTCAGGAGTATGGGCTACCTGCCCCGGAAGAAAGACTGGAAGAAGGATTACTTCCCAAGAGAGTCGCCCGAGAAGCCGACAGGTTCGGAAGTGGAAATTCGCGACAAGCCCAGGCGTCACTCGGACTTCTATCACAGATACCGATTTGTGCAAGGAAATTTTCAGATGATTCCCGGCCTGCATAAGTTCGGGCTGGATTTTCTGTTTATGATGAGGGCGAAATCCTGAGATGAAAAACTTCCCGGATCGCGCATGATTTTCATTATTTGCAGGAAGTCGTCTGCAAGGGAACCGTGAAAGACAAGGGGATCATTCTCAATGAGTAAGACTATTCTCGAAGTGAAAAACCTGACAAAGAGGTTCGGCGCATTTACGGCGGTGGATTCAATTTCTTTCTCCGTGGAATCCGGCGAAGTCTTTGGAGTCGTCGGACCAAACGGCGCCGGAAAGACGACGACCATAAAAATGTTGACGACTCTTCTTCCACCGACGTCGGGTGTCGCTACAGTTGCGGGCTTCGATGTCGTTCATCAGGCACCGCGGGTGCGGCGTGCGATAGGGTATGTTCCTCAACTGCTTTCAGCCGACGGAAGCCTGAGCGGATACGAGAACCTCCTGATATTTGCCAAGCTGTATGACATACCGGCGAAGGAGAGGGGGAAACTGATAGACAACTCTCTGCACTTCATGGGTTTGTCGGAATCGGCCGACAAGCTGGTGAGAAGTTATTCGGGAGGGATGATCAGGCGGCTCGAGATTGCCCAGGCGGTCCTTCACAGACCCCGCATCCTGTATCTCGACGAGCCGACAGTCGGGCTCGATCCTGTCGCGAGGGAAACGGTATGGAAATATGTCGGCGCGCTGGCGAAGGACGGAACCACCATTATTATGACGACGCATTACATGGAAGAGGCCGATGAGATGTGCGACAGAGTTGCAATCATGAACAAAGGGAAAGTTGCGGCAATCGGTTCGCCCGCCGAACTCAAGGCATCCATTCCCCGGAACGGCGGTGTTGCGAGCCTCAACGAAGTGTTCGAGTTCTATGTCGGGAAGACACTGGAAACAGAAGAAACAGGAGAGAGATTTAAAGATGTCTCAAGAACAAGGCGTACTGCCCGTCGGCTTGGATGAGGCCGCCGCGAAATATGATGCAAATCTGTTAAGCTACACAGCGAACTTCTTCAACAAGACTTTCGTGATCGCGGAGCTTGAGGTGAGAAAGCTCCGACATGATTATACAGAGTTATTCACTCGTGCGGCGCAACCGGCTCTGTGGATGCTGGTCTTCGGCGAAGTCTTCACCCGCGTTCGTGCCATACCCACCGGCAATTTCAGATATATAGATTTCATGGCACCGGGTATACTGGCACAGAGCGTCCTTTTCATTGCAATCTTTTATGGAATAGCGATAATCTGGGAACGAGACCTTGGCATCGTCCACAAATTTCTTGCAAGTCCTACTCCTCGAGGCGCTCTGGTGCTCGGCAAAGCACTTTCGGCAGGCATTCGCGCCGTGTCTCAAGCCGTCATCATTTATGCCTTATCGCTGCTTCTCGGGGTGAAATTGTCGTGGGCACCTCTGTCAATTCTGGGTATCATAGCTGTCATCGTCATCGGTGCAGCTCTTTTCTCAACCTTCTCTTTGATAATTGCATGCATCGTAAAAACACGTGAGCGCTTCATGGGAATCGGTCAGGTGCTGACGATGCCGCTCTTCTTTGCCAGTAACGCGATTTATCCGATCTCCATAATGCCAGAGTGGCTCAAGGTGGTGGCGCATATAAATCCGCTTACATACGAAGTCGATGCGCTCCGCTCGTTGATGCTGGTCGGTGGAACGAGTATTTACGGTTTACCGTTTGATTTTATTGTGCTGATTTTTTCCATGATTATTCTCGTCGCGATCGGAGCGAAGTTGTATCCCACGGTGGCGCGATGAATAGAGGCAGGAAATCAGATATCAGAAGCGAGATGAGGGAATATCCGGATTCTTGCATCGGGTTCTTAAAATGGAGGAAGAAAAATGCCGCATAAAGAGAATTACGTGAATTTGAAAGTGTCGGACGGAACAACTATGTCCGCCTATGTGGCAAGGCCGCAGGGTGCCGGAAAGCATCCCGGGATAATCGTTTTCCAGGAGGCTTTCGGAGTCAACCCCTACATCCGCAATGTAGCAGACAGATTCGCTAAAGAAGGGTTCACTGCAATTGCACCGGAACTCTTTCATCGGACAGCTCCGGGCTTCGAAGGAAGCTATACCGACTTTCCGGGAGTTCAGCCGCACACTTCGGCGCTGACGAACGAAGGGTTGGAAGCAGACATCAGAGCGGCCTATGAATTTCTGGGGAACGATTCGCAGACAGAGGCTCGCAAGATCTTCTCCGTCGGGTTTTGCATGGGAGGGCGTGTATCGTTCCTCGCGGACACCGTCATCCCGCTGGCCGCGTCTGTATCTTTCTACGGCGGCGGAATCGCTCAGGGATTGCTCGACCGGGCAAAGTACTTACACGGCCCGATCCTGCTCTTCTGGGGCGGACTTGATAAGCACATCCTCCCCGAACACACTCGCGCGGTGGAAGACGCGCTGCGTGCCGCCGGAAAAGAGTTCGGCAACGTCACATTCTCATACGCCGATCACGGTTTCTTCTGCGACCAGCGGGCGGCGTACAACGAGAGAGCTGCCAAACAAGCGTGGCCCATGACGCTGGAATTTTTGAAATATCATCTCAAATAAGAGAAGCGAGAAGTTGGAAGCAAGAAACAAGATGCAAGATGCAAGCAGGCGGATCCTTGATTATGACATCCTGCGTCTCGCTTCTGAACTCTGATTACCAGTTTGAAACTGCATACTGACAAGGAGGCAGAAAATTCAGTGAAACTTGTTCCCGTAATGTTTTTCTTTGCCATCATTGTATCCGGATGCGCTTCTTCTGTTGTGGTGAAGGAAGCTAATGTTCAGTCTTCTTCGGTCGTCATGCTCCGCAAGGAACTGGCGGCGAGATTTCATGATCCGGAGTTCTTCAATGCCTTTTGGGGAGTGAAGATTCAATCTCTAAAAACAGGCGAAATTATCTATCAGAAGAATGAAAACAAGAGCTTCATGCCTGCATCAAATTTGAAACTCTACACGACCGCTGCCGCGCTAACCAGACTCACTCCGGAATTCAGGTACGTTACAAAGCTTGAGACCGACGGGAAAACGGAAAACGGTATATTGAACGGCAACGTGTATTTAAAAGGGAGCGGCGATCCCACCATTTGTGGACGCTACAACGGCGGCAACGTCATACTGACATTCCAGCAGTGGGCAGACAGTCTTAAGGCGGAAGGAATTAACGAAATAAACGGCAACGTCATAGGTGACCACAGTGCCTTCGACAGCAGTCCTTACGGCGCGGGATGGGCAGCAGACTACCAGACGGACTGGTACGCCGCTCAAATCGGCGGAATAGTTTTCAACGACAACTGCGTCGATATGACTGTTATTGCCGGCGACACTGTCGGATCTCCGGCGAAGGTCACCTGGAACCCGCCGACTAAATACATCAACGTCGTCAATGAAACCGTAACGACTCCACCGGATTCCAATCCCCCGGGTTACTACATCAGTTTTCATCGCAATTGGTCTTCAAACGTCGTGCATGTCAGCGGGGACTTTCCAATAAACCAACCTGCGTGGCATGAATCGATCTCTGTCGATGATCCTGCTCTTTACGCGGCAACTGTCCTGAAAGAAGTCCTGGTGGAGAAGGGAATAAAGGTGGACGGGATGCCGGAGGATATCGGAAGTCCCGGAGCAAAACAGGACTCTGCCGGTGTAACCACTCTGACAACCTACACTTCTCCTCCGCTCTCGACAATCGTGGAGACAATCAACAAGCGGAGCCAAAACCTGTATGCAGAGCAGCTGTTCAGGACGATGGGACTGGTCTTCTACGGCCACGGAGACATGACGACAGGACGCTATGTCGCTTATCCGCTCTACACAAGCTGGGGAATCGACACCACCCGCATTCAGATGCATGACGGGTGTGGTCTATCACCTGATGATATGGTCTCGCCGGCCACTACTGTGTCTATTCTAACGGCGATGTACCGCGGCAAGTACTTCCAGCCCTTCTACGAATCGCTGCCTATTGCAGGTGTCGACGGCTCCCTCAAGTACCGGATGAAAGGAACCGCGGCGGAGAACAATGTCCATGCAAAGACCGGGACCATCGAACATGTCTCGAGCCTGTCGGGATACGTAACAGCCAGAGACGGAGAAGTCTTTGTGTTTTCGATGATGGTCAACCATTTCACGGTTCCAGCTTCGCTGGCAGAGAAAGCAGAAGATGGAGTCTGCGAAAGGCTGGCGAGTTTTTCCAGGTCATCCTCCGAGAAATGAACGACAAAGATTAAGAGTAAGGAATTGGAAGAGGGATCCAAGAAGCAAGACGCAAGATGCCGGAAATCATATCTTTGCTTCTGACATCTTGCATCTGTCTTCTATCATTTAATATCACGAAAGAAATATGAGCACTCTATTATCACCACTCAAAATCAGAGATTTACAGCTTAAGAACAGAATCTTCGTATCACCCATGTGCCAGTACTCGGCGAAAGGCGGCGTGCCGAACGATTGGCACCTGGTTCACCTTGGAAGCAGGGCGGTCGGCGGAGCGGCGCTTGTTCTTACCGAAGCGACTGCCGTTTCTCCCGAAGGAAGGATTTCGCCTGCCGATCTCGGCATCTGGTCGGACGAGCAAGTCAATGCTTTCAAGCGGATAATTTCTTTCATCAGAGAGCACGGAGCCGTCCCGGGGATACAACTCGCGCATGCCGGGAGGAAAGCATCCACGAAAATTCCATGGATCGGAGACGGCATGGTGCCGGAATCCGAGGGTGGATGGCAGGTCATCGCTCCGAGTGCGGTGAAATTCTCCGACACTTATCCTCAACCGAAAGAAATGACTAAGTCGGACATAGCGACGGTCGTCCGTCAGTGGAGTGAGGCCGCGCGGAGAAGTTTAGAAGCCGGCTTCCAGGTTGCCGAGATCCACATGGCGCACGGTTACCTTCTCCATCAATTCCTCTCGCCGCTTTCGAATCAGAGGAAGGATGAGTACGGCGGAGAACTCAAGAACAGGATGAGGTTTCCGCTGGAGGTGGCGAAGGCGGTTCGAAGTGAATGGCCGGAAAGTCTCCCTGTGTTTGTCCGTATTTCGGTCACGGATTGGGTCGAGGGCGGTTGGGATTTAGCGCAGTCTGTAGAACTCGCCAAGGAGTTGAAGAAGGCCGGGATTGACCTCATAGATAGCTCGACAGGCGGGCTGGTCCCAGGCGCGAAGATCCCGATTGCCCCGGGATACCAGGTGAAGTTTGCCGACGAGATAAGGAAACAGACCGGCATCATGACGGGCGCGATCGGGATGATCACCGGCGCTGCACAGGCCGAAAACATACTCGTTACCGGCCAGGCGGACGTGGTCTTCATGGCCCGGGAGTTTCTGCGCGATCCGTATTTCCCGCTCCACGCCGCGAAATCGCTCGGCGACGATCCGGAATATCCAAAACAATATATGAGAGCTAAACCCAGATGAAAGTTCCAAGCTCCAAACACCAAGTTCCAAATGCCGCTTTGCGGCATCGCGACACACAAATGATTTGACGGGACAACTACCAACGGCTAAGATTCAAAAAACAAAGCGTAGGGTTGACTTTTGGACGTTGGAACTTTGTTTTTGTTTGGAACTTGTGAGGTGGAATTTGGAACTTCATTCCCAAAGGAGATGCAATAAATGAAAACAAGATTTCTTGGCAATACCGGCGTTAGAGTATCCGAACTGTGTTTCGGAGCAATGACTTTCGGCGGAAAAGGCTATTGGACCTACGTCGGTCAGGTTCAGCAAAAAGAAGCCGACGAACTGGTTAACACCGCAATCGATGGCGGAATAAATTTCTTCGATACCGCCGATGTCTATTCCGAAGGGTTGTCCGAGCAAATTCTCGGCAAAGCGCTCGGAGACAAACGGAAGGATATTATCCTTGCCACGAAGGTCAGAAGCAGGACCGGCCCGGGTCCGAACGACGTCGGGCTTTCGAGGAAGCACATCATTGATTCGTGCAACGGGAGTCTGAAGAGGCTGGGCACCGATTACATCGACCTGTACCAGGTTCACAGTTTCGATCCGAAGACACCGCTTGAAGAAACGCTCGGAGCTCTCGACGATTTGGTGAGAGAGGGAAAGGTCAGATACATCGGCGTCTCCAACTTCACCGGCTGGCAATTGATGAAGGCGCTCTCTATCTCCGAAAAACAAAATCTGGAAAGATTCGTGACTCTTCAGGCGTTGTATTCCCTGATTGCCCGCGATCTGGAGAACGAGCTTGCGCCATTATCGCTTGACCAGAAACTCGGGATTCTTCCCTGGAGTCCGCTAGGCGGAGGTTTTCTAACCGGAAAATACAGGCGTGGCAAGCCTCGTCCCGAAGGTGCTCGCAGGACCGACCCGACTAATCAGTTTCTTCAATACGATGAAGAGAAGGGCTTCGATATCGTGGACGCGCTGGAGAAGATTGCCGGGAGTCACAAGGCGACTATCACGCAGGCGGCGTTGAATTACCTACTCAGGAAACCTGGTGTAACGTCTGTAATAATCGGCGCGAAGACGAAGGAACAGCTGACGGACAATCTGAAGACGACGGATTGGGAAATGACCCCCGAAGAGGTGGCGCGACTTGACGAACTCAGCAAGCCGCCGCGTGTCTACCCATACTGGATGCTCGAAAGATTGTCGCAGGACAGATAAACCCGAGAGATGAATTCGAACACGGATCGCACGGATAAAATGGATTTTCACGGATTTAAGAAAGATGAAAATACGGGTCGGTGGAAATCCGTGCATTTCCGTGTTATCAGTGTGTCATTTTCTCGCCATGCAATCATGGAGACAAACTGGACATGAAGCTCGAAGACAAGGTTGCAATCGTAACCGGTGGCGGCCGCGGGATCGGAAGAGCAATTGCCGAAACGTTCGCGAAAGAAGGAGCGAGAGTCATCGTCACGGCAGCAAGACAGAAGAATGAAATAGAAAAGGTCGCGTCGCAAATCGGTGGGACTGCCATTCTTGCCGATGTTGCCGTCAAGAACGATGTACAGAGGCTCGTCGATTGTGTCATTTCCGAGTTCGGCCGGATCGACATACTCGTCAACAACGCAGGACGCGGGATGAAATACGTCAACGACAATTTCATGACGAAACCGAAGCCTTTTTGGGAAGCGGACCCCGATGCATGGCGGATGGTGATCGACACGAACGTCAACGGTGTTTTTCTCATGACTCGCGAGGTTATTCCGCACATGCTCAAGCGTGGATCCGGCAGGATAATCAACATCTCGATGAATTACGAGACGATGAAGCGTAAAGGTTTCACGCCCTACGGGCCTTCAAAAGCCGCGCTTGAATCGATGAGCACAATCTGGGCACAGGAATTGGGCGGTACCGGAATTACAATGAACGTCCTCCTCCCCGGCGGTGCCACCGACACCGGAATGATTCCGGATTCGTTTTCGCAATCTGAACGAAGCAAACTGATCGACCCGGCCGTGATGGGGCCGCCCGCCGTCTACCTCGCATCCGATGAGGCGAAGAACGTAAACGGACAACGAATTGTTGCAATAGAATGGGTCACAAAATAGTTCAAAACGAAGAGTTTCATCTTTGATATTGAAAGGAAAGAGATAATGGAACAACGACAGCTTGGTAGAACAGGATTGAAGGTATCTGCGCTCGGACTCGGCTGCATGGGGATGTCTGAATTCTATGGGCCGAAAAACGACGAGGAGTCGACAAGAACGATTCACCGGGCAATCGAGCTCGGCGTAACATTCTTCGACACGGCCGATATGTACGGCCCATTCATCAACGAACAACTTGTCGGAAAGGCTTTGAAGCCGCACCGTGACAAAGTGGTGATTGCCACGAAGTTCGGGAACGTCCGAGGTCCGAACGGGGAACGTCTGGGCGTAAGCGGAAAGCCGGAATATGTCCGCCGGGCGTGCGAAGCCAGTCTCAAGAGACTCGGCGTCGACACGATAGACCTTTATTATCAGCACCGCGTGGACCCCAACACGCCTATCGAAGACACGATCGGCGCCATGGCAAAACTCGTCGAGGAAGGGAAAGTGAGATTTCTCGGAATGTCGGAAGCGTCCGCGGCAACGCTCCGCAGGGCGAATAAGGTGCATCAGATCAGCGCCCTCCAAACGGAGTATTCACTGTGGACACGCGATGTCGAAAGCGAGATTCTGAAAACGTGCAGAGAGCTCGGGGTCGGATTTGTCCCGTATAGTCCGCTCGGAAGAGGCTTTCTCACGGGTGCCATCAAGAAGCTGGATGTCCTGGATCAGGCGGACTTCCGGCGTCAGAACCCGCGCTTCCAGGGTGAGAACATGGAGAAGAATTTGAGACTTGTCGCTGAGATCGAGAAGCTTGCCGGCGAAAAGAAATGCACCCCGGCGCAGCTCGCTCTGGCGTGGGTCCTCGCGCAGGGAAATGACGTCGTTCCTATACCGGGCACCAAGCGAATCAAATATCTCGAGGAGAACGTCGCCGCCGCGAGCGTAAAGTTGACACCGGAAGATCTTAAGAGGATCGACAGAGTTGCGCCTGCGGGCGTTGCGGCTGGTCTCCGATATCCCGAAGCAGCAATGAAGTCGGTGAATATCTAATCTGGAAGTCAAAGGTCACGATTCAAAAATTAAAAATGAAACCCGATCGATACGTTTTCGCGGGCTTTCGCTTTTGAGAGGTGGTTTTAACTTTTGACATTTGAATTTTGACTCAGCAGGGAAATGGAGCCAATAACCAAACATAATGAGCTGAACAAGAAGAAGTGGGACAAGTGGGCAGGATCTCTTGACGGAAACAACTGGAGATACGAGTTCCTCCGCGACGGGCAAAGAAAAGTCGTTTCGCTGCTGAATCTCAAAGAGAATATGAGTTTTCTCGACATAGGCTGCGGTACAGGCTGGGCCGTGAATCTTGCCGCGCAATCCATTAATGATGCAGGCATGTTCTACGGGATCGACCTCTCCTCAAAAATGATCGAGAAGGCAAGAGAAAACTTCGCAGGAAAGGAACACTTCCACTTTGTCCAGGCGGATTCCCGGTCGATCCCGCTTGAGAGCGGATTCTTCGATGTAATAATATGCACGCACTCGTTCCATCACTACCTGGACCCCGAGAAGGTCATGAATGAAATTCACCGGCTCCTGAAATCCGGCGGCAAGGTTTATATACTCGATCCGACTACCGATACATTGTTCGGTAAACTGGTCGACAAGATTGTCAAGATGTTTGAACCGGAGCACGTGAGAATGTACAGCACGCGAGAGTTCAAAGCGATGTTTGCCGGTGCCGGGTTAACGTACATTTGTACCGAGATAGTGAAATCTTTCGACAAAATTCACATCGCGGAAAAATAGAGACAAATGCCGTGAGGGAGTTCTGTCGCCGGACACAATCCCTCGCAGTTTGGGCAGTTGCGCCGGTCGTTCAGCGTAAATCGCGTTCGACGAACGAGACACTGGGACCTCAGCTGTCGTCTCCTCGTTTTCAGATTGAGTGAAAGCGAACCAGATCATTAAAGAATGAAGCGCAAAATAATTCTCGCCGCGGTTATTCTTCTGCTATCGGCGACCGTAGAAACGTTCGCCGGCCCGCCGTTTCGCACAGACGATCCGGTCCCGGTGCCGTACATGCATGGAGAACTGTACCTGTTCACGACGGGAGTTGTCGACGGAACAGGGACGAGTGGCGAGGGCCCGGCGGTCGAATTCAACTATGGCATTTTTCCGAACACCCAGTTTCACGTTGTTGCTCCGATGGCATTTGACGCGCCGAAACGAGCGGCTTCATACGCGGGCTACGGTGACACCGAGATCGG
>JAJYOS010000145.1 GCA_021796055.1 Bacteroidota bacterium | reverse complement strand
CTCGGGAAAAAGTTCAGACTTGTTGAAAAATCTTACACCCCTTGTTGACGGCAAGACCATTTTCCCCCACGGAGGGTATCTGTCAAGATCAAAGCTCCGCCTTTCGGAGATGAATTAAATCCGTTTCGGGAAACTTCAGGCGCAGAAGACACCCCTCGGGAGCTTCCCCGGCAAGCAAATTAATCCCCGCAGCTTACCAACGTGAAACTAAATTCTTGAACGCTTGAATTCCTACGGCTCCGCCAGCTCGATGACCTTGGGCTGAACAAGTTTCGCGAAGTCCCTGTAGGCCATCCTGATAAGCTCCCGGTGCGAGCAGGCGTTGAACGCTATCTCCTCCTGTTCGCTCAGGAGTTCTGAAACAAATACATCCAGGCCATAAACGTTCCCAAACGGTGGCATTGCCCCCACTTCGCAGCCGTGGAAATCGTCTGCAAACTCATCTTCGGTCGCAAGTTCCACCTTCTTTGCCCCAGTCACATCTCTGAGCAAATGAAGATCGACCTTGTGCGAGGCAGGCAGGACAGCCATAGCGAGCTTTCCGTCGATCTTTACGATGACGGTCTTGGCAAGCTGGTCGGTTGGCACGTGGGCCGTGTGCGCGATTTCTTGTGAAGTATATCCGAGGGAGTGACTAATCACGACGTATTTCACGCCGTGATTGTCCAGGTATTCCTTCAACTTTTCAAGATTCATGACAGCCTCCATTAAAGTTAGGCAATCTGTTCCGGCCGGATTCCCTGCGCCTTCATAGAAGCTCCTTATTCAGTAGTCACGAACAGGTGCTGTCTCTAATTCAACTGGAGAGGATTCATCAGAATCGAACTTAGGAAAGACAAATGCCGGATTGTGCGCTTCTTGTTTTCTGAGTCGCAATGTCCGGACCTGGAAAGATCGCTCGATTAGAGTTACAAATTCTTCCATGAAACGACCTCGCCGGTAAGATAGTTTTCGCCTCGGAGAGTGTCAACACTACTTGTGAGAACTTCAGCGCGGCCGTCCGCGCGGCGTGAAATAAGTCCAGCTAACGGCCGCACATTCGAACGATTGCTTGATTTAGTTGAACTTCCCTTTCGCTCCTCCGATGCTAAGCCGCCCGGCCCCGAGGAGAAACAGACAGATTCCGCCGAGGAAATAAAAGGCATCGAGTTCCAAAGCCCACCCACCCGTCGGACTTATCATGAAAAAGCGAGAATGCGTCACAAGGACGAAAGCCATGAAAAGATCGAACGAAAGAACCAGTCCGGCAACTCTCGTATAAATTCCAAGAATAATGAAAATTGGGGCAATCACCTCCCCAACATAGGCGCCGTACATAATAAATGCTGGAAGGTGGATCGCGGCTAATGGGCCAGCCATCCACGCGACGCCGTGGATGATTTTTGATACACCGTGAAACAGCATAAGGCCGGCAACGGTCAATCGCAGAAATAATTTCCCGAGATCTTCCGCCAAACTCTTCGTGGCTTCCATGATTGGTCCTCTTCTGGTTTTTCGACTTGGTTTAATTTCACCGTTCTAAGAATAAACCATTACCCGCTCCGCTTTGTTCCATCTTCCAGCGTACTTCCGCAAGCTCCATCGTTCTCAACTTTGTTTGCATGCTCGGGCCGCCGATGCGATATTTAGTCCAATGACTGGATGCCCAATCCCTGACTTAGTTCGATCAACGAAATAAGGATCGACGGCAGACAGCGGCATCAGGTTGGACTCCAAAAGAGGCGCGTATACTTCATAGACAAAATTCTTGAAGTCTTAATATTTCCGCACTAAACAACAGGAGGTTCAATGATCGCGCGAAGTACCAATTCGGCCCGTAAGGATGCCGGACATGTCCACCCGATACTTAACGAAAGCTTACGGAACGAAGCTTACGCATTCGGAAACGCCATGACATCAGTAGCGGCAACCTTCATATTCGTATACATACTGACCATACCAGGAATCTCAATGGCTCAACAATTAAAGTACCCCAACACTTATCGGGACACGATCGTCAACGATTATTTTGGTACAAAGGTACCAGCGCCCTATCAATGGATGGAAGATCAGAACAGCCCAAAGGTCGAAAAATGGGTTGAGGCCGAAAACAAAGTTACCTTCGCATATCTCGATAGGATCCCCTACCGCACTCGAATCCAGAATAGGATTACCAAGCTCTGGAACTATCCGAAAGTCGGCGTCCCAAGCGAACACGACGGCATTCTTTTCTACAGCAAAAACACGGGTCTGCAAAACCAGAGCCCGATATTCATGGAGAAAATGGTTAAGGGTAGAGCCAGGCTTGTCCTCGATCCAAACAAGCTGTCTCCTAATGGCTCGATCGCCCTTTTGGAATATGATGCCTCACCGAATGGCAAATACTTATGCTACGGCCTGTCAGAGGGAGGCGCCGACTGGGAAGAGTTCCACGTAAAGGACATCGGTACCGGCAAAGAGTTTAATGATACGGTGAAGTGGGTAAAATTCTCCGGCATCGCCTGGACGAAAGATAGCAAGGGATTCTTCTACTCGCGGTTTCCAGAGCCGAAGAAGGGAGACGCACTAATGTCTGAGGCGGTGGGTCAGATGCTGTATTACCATACGATCGGAACTCCGCAAAGTGAGGACAAACTGTTCTACAGCCTCAAGGAACATCCGGGATGGTATGTCGGCGGCAGCGTGACTGATGACGGTCATTACCTCTTCATCGTTCTCAACAAGGGAACCGAATCGCGGAACAAGGTCTACTACGTCGACTTGAAAGCTCCTAGACATCCCGATCTTTCTTCGCCAGTGACGCCGCTTTTCAAGAAAGACAATGCCGAATACTACCCGATAGGAAATATCGGAAAGACGATTTATCTGCAGACCACACTCGGCGCGCCTAACTCCAGAATTGTCTCGTTCAATATCGACGACCCCTCTCCGGATACCTGGAAGACCATAGTCCCGGAAGCGAAGAACGCCATCGAGAGTTCAATGCTGGCCGGCGGGCATATCGTAGTCAACTATCTCGTTGACGCCAAGAGCGAGGTATCCATCTATTCGCTTGACGGCACACACGAGAAGGAACTAAAACTCCCTGGAGTTGGGACCGTCGGCGAGATGAACGGCCGGGCAAATTCGCATATTATGTTCTACTCATTCGCATCCTTTCTATACCCGACTTCCGTTTTCCGGTATGACTTCCGAACCGGCAAGAGCACGGCATTTCATGCGCCTCACGTCGACTTTAATCCGGGGGCCTTCGTGACGAAGCAGGTCTTCTACCACTCTCTGGATGGGACAGTCATTCCAATGTTCATCACGATGAAAAAAGGGACGAAGCTGAACGGTGAAAACCCGACGCTTCTTTACGGTTATGGCGGCTTCGATATCAGCATCACGCCGTCCTTCAACCCTGTGAACATAGTCTGGCTTGAAATGGGCGGGATATACGCCGTCGCGAACATTCGAGGCGGTGGAGAATACGGCGAAGCGTGGCACCACGCAGGCATGCTTGGGAAGAAGCAGAACGTATTCAACGACTTCATCGCTGCCGCGGAATATCTCATAAAAGAGAAATACACCTCGACGCCGAAGCTCGGTATCGAAGGTTACTCGAACGGCGGCCTCCTTGTAGGCGCTTGCGAGACCGAGCGTCCGGATCTCTTCGGCGCGGTCTACGCGGGCGCTGGCGTGATGGATATGTTGAGATACCAGAAGTTTTCCGCCGGCGTAGGCTGGGTGCCCGAGTACAGATCTTCCGACGACTCGACGGCCTTCCAGTGGCTAATAAAGTATTCGCCGGTCCAGAACATCAGGCCCGGCACTTGCTATCCGCCAACGATAGTCACCACCGCCGACCATGATGACCGCGTCGTGCCGAGTCACTCATACAAGTTCACGGCCGCCATGCAGCATGACCAGGCTTGTGATAACCCCATCCTGATTCGGGTTGAGACGAAGACGAGTCACAACTATATGCCGACCGACAAGCGCATCGCTCAGTCGGCTGATGTACTTTCGTTCATGGCCTATAATCTCGGGATCAATACAATGCCTCGCGTCAAATAAGTAGACCTTGAGCTAGCTTAGACTTTCTTTCGTAAACCACCTAGGAAGGAAGCGGGAGAACAAATCGACTGCTTCTTTTTTTATTGTTATCTCTTTCGAACGGAACCATCGTTCCACCTTCCCTGTTGACCTTTATATTGGGATCGGAGCTTTCGTCCTCTAACGGATGGCGATATATCTATTGTCTGACCAACAACTGTTTGATATAAGGAGGCACTTTTTATGCCCTCGAATTTGAGGCACCCCTTCACCAACCGCGCGAAAGCTTTCGCATTCATCATACTCTTCGTATTGGGTACGTACTCGCCCGCGTTTTCCCAGACCGAAGGCGGTAAGATCGGAGCCACTTTACATTTCCAGCAGACTTTAATCATGCAGGCGAACAACAACTTCCCGTCGCCCTATTCCGGACAAAACAGCTTCCTTTCAAAAGAGCCCCCCGCTTTGTCAGTCACTTCTAATTTCTTTCTCAACGTCTATCTGCCCGACGAATTTCGCGTCACCTTCAATCCAGAGCTAAGTGGCGGCAAGGCTCTGAGTGGAGCGCTCGGAATCGCGGGCTTCCCGAACGGCGACGCTTTCAGGATCGGAAAGCCGACCCCGCAGCTATCATCCGGCGAATATTATCTTCTAAAGACATTGAGCCTTTCAGGTCCTAATTCCGCAAACGGCGGATCCCGGCTGACGTTCGTGCTCGGAAAATTCAGCATAGTAGACTTCTTCGACCATAATGCTTACAGCAACGACGCCAGGACTCAGTTCATGAACTGGGCTCTCATGAACAACGGCGCCTGGGACTATCCGGCGGATACGCGCGGATACATACCAGGATTTGTGGCAGAGTTTATATCTCCGACGTACACTCTGAGATTCGCGGCGACCATGCAAACGAATTCGGCAAACGGCCCGAACTTCGACCCGAACATCGCAAAGGCCCACGGCTTCACCCTCCAGGGAGGTTACGCTTACAGACTCGGACACCTTCCGGGTAAAATCAGACTTCTCTTATACTACAACACCGGACGCTTCGGAAGCTACACCGAGGCCGCGACTAACCCCATTTACGATCACAACATCGTGCTGACCAGGCAGTACGGAAGGACAAAAGTCGGATTCGGCGTCAACATACAGCAGAAGTTATGCAGACACGTCGGACTGTTCGCGAGGATCGGATGGGATAACGGTCAGAGTGAAGCGTGGTCATACACGGAAATCGACCGGACGGTATCGGTCGGAATCTTGACTGAGCCCGATCTTTTCGGAAGGAAGTATGACACATTCGGGATAGGCGGCGCCGTCGATGGATTGTCAAACGCGCATCGAGCCTACCTCGCAAGCGGAGGTTATGGTTTCATCATCGGTGATGGGAAGCTGCCCCATTACGGACTCGAGAGCGTACTAGAGACTTTCTACTCGTTCCGGGTCAACAAGCTCCTCGCCCTTTCGGCCGACTACCAGTTCGTAATCAATCCTGCCTACAACATGGACAGAGGGCCCATCGACGTTTTCGGCATACGAGCGCACGTGAGCATTTGAGCTGGTCGGTCAAGCCTCAGCCTTCTCTTCTTCAGCCACCTTTTGCAGTGTCTCCAAGAAAAGATGTGTCGGCTGGGCGCCGGAGATAGCATACTTCCTGTTGAACACGAAGAACGGAACGGCATTAATTCCAAGCGACTCCGCCTCCTGGATGTCCCCTCGTACGGCGTCTGCATAATCCGATGACCCGACCGTTCTCCTCGCTTCATCACGGTCGAGTCCGACCTCAGTGGCAAGATCGATCAGCGTTTCCGCATCGCCAAGGTCCTTCCCTTCTGTGAAATAGGCTGCGAAAAATCTCTCTTCGGCTTTCTCCTGTAAACCGTGTGTCGCAGCAAGATGGATCATCCTGTGCGCGTCGAAGGTATTTGTCGGAATTACTTTTTCGAAGTGGTAATCCAGTCCGACCTTTCTTGCATTCTCGACGAGATTACTGTTCACATTCAGAGCCCACTCGCGATCCTGACCATACTTCTCTGCGAGGTGGTCGTAAATGTCCTTTCCCTCTTCCCTCTTTGCCGACGGATCGAGCTGAAAGCTGTGCCAGAGTATCTCGACATCATTCTTAGGCGAAAACTGTTCTAATGCGTTTTCGAGTCTTCTTTTCCCGATGTAACAAAACGGACAAACGACGTCCGACCAAATTTCTATTCTCATTTTAATATTTCCCTTTTTGACATAGTTATCGGCGAATTGTCCGTCTAAAAATACTAACAATGGAGAATGGATAGAAATTCAATCCGAAAGAATTGCGCGAGCAAATAGCGTGGAGGCACCCGATGCTGTAGAGGGAATTCAATGGAGGAAGACGCATTCGTTGCGAAGTTATTGATTTCGCTTTGGTCTGCCTGTAAATTACTGTCGAGAGGAAAGGATCGAAGACACGAAAATGGGCATGTTCAAGGTTAAAGCAAGGGTCGCAAATCCGGCCGACCCGAAGAGATTTTTCGAAGAAGACTTTTGGGTAGATACTGGTGCACTGCACAGTTTCGTTCCCGAAAACCGTCTGGAAGAAATCGGCATCAAGCCCCTGCACACAAGGGAATTAATTTTAGCCGACGGGCAGCGAGAGCGCCGTTTACTCGGCGAGGCGTCGATCACTGTACCGGATTTGAAGGAAACATTAACCTGTATGGTGATCTTCGGACCGAAAGACTCCTTGTATCTTCTCGGGGCTACTACACTTGAAAACTTCGGCGTGGAAGCGGATCCTGCAACCGGCAAGCTGAAACCGGTGGCCACTATTGTCGGCGGATACATAGCATCGCGACCGAGTGAATAGTCACGCGGCGGTCGCACAAGGTTAAGTCACCGGGCAGGGCGCATGTTTACATAAGAGTCCAGGAAGTGCGATGTTCTCTCCTCTCCATCTCTCGGAAACTTTCTCCAAGGAAGTCCTATCCACTTTAGTACTCCGCGTTTCTCCGGATGTAGGACGCGCCATACCCTCGCAGGCCTTATTTCATTGATCCCTTGCGGTGCACCCTAGCATCAGGCGCCTTGAATCGTAAGGATCAGAACTTTCGATATTTATTATTAACGTCGCATACCACACAGCGTTTTAGCTGCTCTATCAGACTGATAACTTGTCGATTGAAATCTATCTGGAGATGTAGCCATGATGACAAAGAGGAAACAGAGAATTCGCGCCGGGAAGAAGGATCTACTGATTCCGAGAGAGGATTGGGAAGCGACGAAGAAGAACCCGACCCTCGGCGAACTGATCGAGTTGATCGAAAACAAATGCCATCTGGAGGAATCAAAGCGGGTAAAAGAAAAAGACATTACTCTGAATGACTAAATGAAAAGACGTGCAATACAAAATAACTCTTAAGTCATCCGCTCATAAGGACCTCGATAGTCTGCCGGACAAAAACGTCGGGAGAATTTTCCGGCAGACCAGAAGCCCTACCTTCAATCCACGCCCTATAGGAATTCAGAAGCTTACTGACAGAGAGTGATACAGGATCCGTTCGGGTCGTTATCGAATTCTCTTTGAGATCGACGACCATCTGATGGTCGTTCTCATTTACCGCATTGAGCATAGGAAGGAAGACTACCGCTAATTTGCACGCAGTCGAGTCATTGATAAGGTCTGCACTCCGCATCACCGGGCAATTGGGCCATTCAATATCGTGACCACCGAACGCCTCCGACGGCTTCTCCTGCCATTTAATACCTCAACGATTCGATCCCGCTGCGTGGGATTTCGAGTTTACTCATATCGTAAACTCTCAACCGGATTGGCTGTCGCCGCCTTAAGCGCCTGGTAACCGACTGCGACCAGGACGATGATCACACCTGCGACGAACGTTATCAGGACGGACGCTGCACTTACGTTTATGTGATAAGCAAATTCATTTAACCACTCATCAGTGAAATGGATACTGATGGGGAGCGACACCAAGGTTGAGATAAACAGAATTGTCGCAAATTCTCTCGCAGAGGAAAACATAATACTTGTAACCGACGCACCGAGCACTTTCCTCACGCCAATTTCTTTCACACGCCGTTGAATGACGAACATCGACATGCCGAACAATCCCAGACACGCGATGAAAATCGCCAAAGCGGTGAAGTAGATAATCATTTCAGCGAACTTGTAATCACTTCCATACATCGTGTCCAGTCTTTGATCGAAGAATTGATGTCTGAACGGCTTCCCTCCATCGAATTTCTCGATCTCCTTCTCGACAGAACTTATCGTCCGCTGTGCCCCCTTCATACTGGTTAACCTCACCGCTATCTCATTCCAGTCCTTCGATTTCTCGAAGAACATGGTCGGGGCAATCGCTTTGTGGAAGGAAAGGAAATTGAAGTCTTCCACGATACCAAGGATTCGGTAACCGTTGAACAACTGCTCCGATGGATCTTTAATTTTGAATTCTCTTGCCGCTTCCTCGTTGATAATAACGGCGCCTTTAGCTTCTCCGGGAGAGGCTTGCGCAAAAGTCTTTCCGTATATCATCTTAATTCCCAACGCGCCGAAGTAATCGGAGTCGACCCCGCAAATATCGACGATGATGTTTTCCTGAGGATTAGATGGATTCGGTAAAGATTCCATGGCACTGGCATACTGAGTACCGGGGACCCGGTCGCCACATGCTAATGAAGAAACATTCGGTAGCGTTTCCAAATCGGATTCCAGTGCACCGAATCTTCCTCCTATCGTGGAGTCAACGCCACTAATACCCAAGTCGGAGAAGACAACCAGATTCTTATCATTGAATCCCATTTCCTTGGTATGGAGATAACGCATCTGCCTGTAGATTGTTATGGAAGCCAGAATCAGCCCCGCAAAGATAACCATCTGAATTCCGATCAAGACTCTCCGGAAGACCACCCTTTCGTGTCCACGGCTAAATCTGCTTCTCAGGATTTCAGCAGGCTGAAGGCGAGACAGATAAAACGACACGTAACTCCCGGAGAGGACTCCTGCAATGAAAGTGACTCCAACGTAAAGTAGTATCGCCTGAAAGCTGCGGTCGTAATCGGCAGGGAGTCGCTTTCCAAGAAGAGTCGTGAGCGTCGGCATGAAGAGCTCGACGAGCAGCAGCGCAACCGGGAGTGAAATTGCCGCCACCGTCACAGATTCTGTCATTGTCTGGACCGCGATGTCGCGCCTGGATGCACCGATGACTTTCCGAACGCCGACCTCTTTTGTCCTCGTACTCGCACGCGCGGTTGACAGCATCACAAGATTCACACAAGCAATCAAAAGGGTCAGGAGCGCTATAGTCGAGTAAATCTCAACATCAGATAAATTACCCGTCGGGATAAGGTAAGTGTTCACCATCGTCTGTGGACGGAAATACAAATCTTTGAGCGGAAAGAGATGAAGCGCCAGGGGAAAAAAGTGGGACATGGAATGCTCACTTGAAAAACCGGGCAACTTGCTTCTCAGACTCTCAATGGAAGCCCCGTGAGAAAGGAGAATGTAAGCATTCACTATGCCGGGCCCCCATCTGTCTAGCAGGATCTCGTTTTTCTTAGTTATCGACGCATAATCATTCGTGCCAGACAAGAGCTCCATCGATTTTTTAAATGCCGATATCGGCAGGATGCAGTCTGCTTGAAATGTAGACGTAGAAGGTATATTGCGTATCACGGCAGTTACTGTGAAGTAGCTCTGCTTCGTGGGCCAGTTCAGTTGAATCACTTTTCCGATCGGGTCGGCGCTTCCGAACATCTTTCTGGCCAGTCTGCGGGTTATGATGGCATAGTCTCGCTGCGAAAAAGCCTCTTTGATATTTCCATCGACGACAGGGAGCGTCAGTATTTTAAAAAGACTCGAGTCGGCAGAAGCGCACACGATACGCTCCAAACTTTTCCCCTGATATTCTATCCGGCACTGCCTGAGAGCGAACCTCGAATATTCCTTGACTTCAGGGTACTCCGCCTTCAGAGCCGGGCCTGCCGGAAATGGAATGAGCGGCTCCGTCCAATTTAAGCCCTTAATCACCCAATCCATCGTTAGCAGGTAGATTCTGTTGAGTTTAGCGTCATACCTGTCGTAACTCAATTCATGGACGGAGTACAGGAGTATGATGAAGCATGAGGCTAACCCCACGGACAATCCGACGATATTTATCATCGAGTAAGTTTTCTCCCGCCAGAGATTTCTAAACGCCGTCTTGAAGTAGTTCTTCAGCATCACTGACTCCCGGTTTTTAAGCTCATAGAGTATAGGGCAGTGCGCAGGGAGTGAGGCGAACTGCTTGCACTCCCCCATGCGCTGCGCTCCAGGCTCTCTGC
>JAJYOS010000144.1 GCA_021796055.1 Bacteroidota bacterium | reverse complement strand
AGCCTCACGAATGTGCTTTGGTTCCTGGCTGGCGTGAGTTTCGTGACACGCACGACACGTTCTGCCCTTGGTTCGATTCACATGGAGATAGTGCAGGTTACGATCACCGTCCCGGAATCCTGTCAAGGTTGTGGTTTTTGCATCTAATACAAGCGTGGGTTGGTGACAGCTAAAGCAAAGATCATATTGATATTGTGAAAAAGAGGCATAAAACTCTTTAGGATAATACTTCTTCAGTATTCGAAAATTATCTGAGCCGTGCGGATCATGGCACCCTGAACAGTCTCGCTCGCGAATCGGTCCATGCCAATCTTTGTTTTGTACTAACCAATCCTTCATGTTTATCAAGGTACTTCCATCTGTGGCGGTGACCGGCTTGTCATGGCAGCTCAAACAAAGAGTCATCGGTTCATCTTTAAGCTGCTTAGGATATTGAGCTTCGTGTGGTGAATGACAATTTAGACATTTGTTGTCAATGCCCATTGCTCCGTGTTTTACGGTTACTTTGGCAATATGGGTTTCAACATCTTTATGGCAACTGTAACATAAGTCCGGGACATCTTTGGGCAGCATATACTTTGAATCATTACTATGAGGGCTATGGCATTTTATGCAGAGTTCAGATGCCGGCTTGTGAACATACTTTGCTTGCGCAAAAGAGTCCTTAATGTCGGTATGACACTCAAAGCAAAGAGCATTCCCCTGCAGCAGCAATAGTTTCGTGTTGTCGCTCGAATGCGGTGAATGGCAGACTGTACAGTCACCTTCGGCAGCAGGTCCATGTTTAAATTTTTTGCTCATTATATCCCGATTATGGCAGCTAAAGCACAGCTCAGCAACCGGCTCTTTCTTTAATTGGTATCTGAAATCCGATTGATGTGGATCGTGGCACACCGTACACTGACCCTTCGTCACCGGGGAATGTACCACAGCCTTGTTGTTCATGGGGTCATGGCAATTGTAACAAAGCTGATCGATTTTTTTTATTTGTTTAAACTTATGTGTCTCATTTGGCAGAAGTTCGTGGCATGAGATACAATCTTTTACGGCAATCGGCCCGTGAACAAATTTTGCCTTTCCGAACTTCTCATGACATCCGGTGGACACACAAGAAGGGGCAGCCTTATCTTGTGCATATAAAATGGTGCTTGTGCTAAACAAATAAATTATTATGAAGAGAATGCAAAAAAGTATTTCTGTTTTTTTCATCATAATTTCCTTTCAATGGACTTCATAAAGGGCTGAGTAACGTAACAAAAAATTGCATTATCCCAGAATTGCCATTGGAAAAAATGGCACACGTGAGCGCCTTGCGCCATCAGTGTGCTATGTTTTGTTTCCTCCGAGGAGTCCCGACCCTGTCGGGACAAGAGTTCTAATGACAAATCTGGGTTTATGTCGCGCTTATGGGTCATACGTATTAGACTGCGTCCAGTGGCAAACTCCGCTCATCGAACAATTGCTAAAGGAATAATTGAAAGGCCCGCTTGCTTTACGGAAGCCGGTGATTACAAGCTTGTTGTACGTCCCGGTCCCGTTGTAATTGTAAGGATACGGATCAGATGCATACCCTATGAGCCTTGAGCGTTTAGAGCCGTGCGGGATGACAACGTGACAAGTAATGCATTTTACTGATGAACTTTGATGAGCCCCTTTGGAGTGAACAGAGTTTTTAAATGAACCCCCGCTATAAATCGGGTGACAATTGACGCAGAACAAATCGTTTTGCCAATTGTTCTGGTTGTACTTGATATCATAAAGCGACCATAAGACACCGCTCGCATTGGTGGGCCAATATTTTGCAGTTCCGGTGAGCATGTACTTGTAATTTGAACCATGCGGGCCCTGCGGTACTGTTAAGGACGTAGGCTGATCGTTACCATGACAGTCGCTGCAGTACATTGTCTGATTGCCGACATTATTCCACGTGGAGGTCATTTGGCTCGTGGTAAGCGCCTTTGGAGCGTATGATCCCGTCTGGTTATTCGATCCTACTTCCACCGGATGCGCGGAATAGTTGTTTACGTTATACTCCATTGCTTGATCAGTAATGTTTGTACCTGACGGACCAATAATTGTAGTAACGCCTGTCGGCGCTGAGCCAACTCCGTAGTATGAATGGCATTTGAAACATATCTGATATTCCTTAACTGCCGGATCATTCCGTGTGAAACTTGTCGGCTGCAGCCACTTTGCAGTGGAAGACGGTTCTAAACCCCATACACCCGATAAAACACTTGAAACGGCATCCGATTGTGTTGTATGAAGTCCGCTTTTTGCTGCATGGGGATTGTGACAGTCGGAGCACTCGGCATGGCGATTGGGCGGGCTTACATCCGCAGAATTTTCAGTGGAAGTATTCGTAATCGGTGACGCATTCACTGGATTGTGCTTCCCACTAATATCGTAAGTCGGATGGCGGTACATTTTTGAAAACGGTCCACCGCTTACATTTGATACGTTCTTTTCAGTTATTCCACCGTTGGTCTTTCCTTTGTGACATGGGTCGCATACTCCTTCCTCCGTACTCTTCAATAATCGGGCAGCGCCCGGCGCGGAATGCGGTTTGTGGCAGCTTTCGCACCCATTATTCGCAACAGTCGAATAGCCCGTATGGCTCAAGCCGGTCGGCATTGTTTTCGGTGAAGATTGGTGAATCGACGGATTGGTTGACCAGTATGCGTTCTTGTGACACATCAAGCAAAGTGCAGAGCCGGCATTGTTCATTTTCAGAAACTTCTTCGTCGTTGGATCTATATCCTCTTTGTGAGGATCATGACATGTGGTGCATCTGATGTCGTCTGTAGTCACCTTTGCGTGAACGTTATGGCAGCCCGAGCAATTGAACTGATTCTGTTTGGCATGATCAAAAACTATAGCAATTGGATGATCATTAGACAGGTTTGCGCCGGTGCTTCCACCGATGTTGCTGGAGGCACTTGCAGACAACGACTGATCCGGGTCAAGCAATGACCCTCCACTTACAGGGATCGTTCCTGTACCTACCGCTCCTATTGCAATCGTACCATCATGACATGAAAGACAAAGTTTTGATGAAGAGTTAGGATACTGAGTCTGGAACGTAGAGAGCATAGTGCTGCTTGCGTACTGGCTGTACGACACAGATGACATGGTGTGATCCCAAAGTGGAACCGACGGCGAAGCATGATGAGGAATGTGACAGAATTTGCATACTTCTTGTTCGGTTGTTGACTTTATCGTTCCAGGTCCGCTAACAGAAAGATTGTGTTTCGAAAGAAGGATCTGTGCATTACCCGACAAGGCATGCGTCATAAGGCCGAGAATAATTAAGCAATATTTGACATAACTTCTCATGCTGTTACTTCAGATACTGAAATACTTGAACACGCTTGTTGCCTGAATCCACAACGTAGATGCGATCCTTCGAGTCGATGAAAATTCCCGAAGGAAGGAGAAAATTACCAAACTTGTTCCCTGAGCCTCCAAAAGCCATTAGAAGTTTTCCTTCCTGATCGAAGATTTGCACAACATCGAAAAGCGCGTCGACAACATAGATGTGCCCGTCATTGTCTAACGCAATTCCCTTGGGACGCGCGAAATCGCCGAATCCATTCCCTAACCGGCCAAACTTGTAAACGAATGTTCCATCAGCGCGGAGGACTTGAATCCGAAAATTCATTGCATCGACAACGTAAAATCTATCAGCAACAGCCTCACGTGTATCATTTCCGGCACAGAGATACACTGGAAAGTTAAACTCCCGATCTGCAGTGCCTCTCCCACCGATGCGAAACTTTTCATGCCCCTGTAAGTCAAAAACAATTATCTGGTTTGCTCCCGTATCTGTCACATAGAGCAATCCTCCGTATATCGATATTCCCGTGGGTCTCGTCAATCCATCCTTAATTGAAAATAGATAATTCCCCTTTTTACCAAACACCATTACTTCACCCAGTTCAGAGTCAGTTACATAAAACGTCTCATCGGGTGCTACGGCCAAACCGATAGGCGACTTAAGCAGGTGTCCGTTCCCTCCTTTGATGAACTTATACTCTTTGCGTTCGAAGTCAAAAATGTGCACGCCGTGGTTACCTATATCTGTTACGTAGATGCGGCCGTCACTGTCGACGGCAACGCTCTGCGGTCTGACGAGAGAACCAACGTTATCCTCTGCACCCAGAATAAAATCTATAGCTTTCTTCCACCAAGGTTTTTCTATACCGATATCCGCTTTGCTTGAAAACGCATAGAGGAACTCTATTCGCGGCTTTTCCGGAGGCAGCGGCCAGACAAGTTTTCTGCTCGACTTTTGTTGAGGCAAACCATCAGCATTGAAGAGACTCACAAACATCAAAGCAATCAAAAATGGCTTCATCATGCAACCGTTTGCGCTGTTACTTCTATCTCTTTCATGAACTTCGAACTCTCCACACCTGCAGGAATCCTCACCGTGAACGTCGTGCCCTTGTCAATCCCGCTTTCGAAAAAGATCTCGCCGTGATGCTGCTCGATTATCCTCTTAGTCACAGCTAAGCCGAGTCCGGTTCCGTTACGTTTTCCAAACGTAACAAAGGGATCAAATATCTTGCCGTGAATTTCCGCTGGAATTCCACAGCCGCTGTCGCTTATCCTAAACACAATGTGCCCATCCTCTCGGTCTGTGACGAGCAAAATCTCGCCATCTTTAGAAATCGCGTCCTCAGCGTTGTTTATGATGTTGAACAATACCCGCTCCAAACGGTTGTCGTCGAATCGCGCACTGCCTGCACATCCATGATGAACAATAAGGTGAATTTTCTTTGAGTCAAGTTGACGCACGGCAGCCGATGAAATCGAATTTACGAATTCCTCCACGTCATGAATTTCCAATTGGAGTCTTATCTCGCCGCGCGAGAAATCAAGTAGTTCTTGCGTCATTGTGCTCATTCGATCCAGAGAATTGTGAGCGATGCTGAAAATTCTTGACAACCTCTCATCAGTTTGGTCGCAGGTCATTTGCAAAGACTCAAGCGCCAACCGTGTCGTCGTTATTGGATTTCTAAGATCGTGAACTATGCTTCCCGCCATCTGTCCTATCGTCGAAAGCCGCTCTTTACGTATCAATTCACTCTGGACCTGCTTCAACCGTTCCCGCATGTTGTTGAAAGAACGTGCGAGTTTACCAAGTTCATCCTTGTGTCCCCCTTCATCAACAACAAAATCCAAATTCCCGCTCCCCACAACTTCAGTCGCTCGGACGAGCCGCCTGACAGGCTTCAACACAAGGAACTTGAAATTAGTAACGCCGACTACTGAGCCGACAATTGCGAATATGAGGAAAGCCCAGACAGAACGCGCCCAGTTTGCTCTCATAACTGAAGTTACGTTTGGGGTCGAGACATACATATGTACAACACCTATGACTGCGCCAACGGGAACGTCATGGCATGATTGACATTTCTTTTCTGCCCGAAGTGAGACAAAGGCTTCGACGCTGTCGCCTTTGAAGAAACAGAGCGGCGCAGTTGAGGAAGTTGTTTTTATCTCATTTAACAAATGACCGTCAAGAATGTCTGCGCGCTGCAGCTGCTTGAGACGTTCAATACTTTCTGGACGAAGGAGACTTGAATCTAGATGTAAATTCTGGAACTGAAATTGAAATTGGAGGTGCTTTACATTTCCAATATTCACCCCATGCTCTTCTGATCCTTGAGTAACATTAGGAATACCGGCAACCATATTATTATAAGAACGGGCTACAACGAGATTGTACACTGCCATTGCTTGTGTTCTTGCAAAACTCTCTGTCAACTCAAGTACTTGGTTTCTTTCATGGGTATAATTGAGATACATGCTCAATGCAACCGCAATCAGAAACAGCGGCATGATTATCAGATAAAACTTTGCTAAGAGGTTCATATTACTAAATGTCACTTTGGTGCTTGCTTTCTGCTTATTCATCATATTTGGTCATTAAAAACTAAAAGAAAATAGTCGATGGACTTCAAGAATTACTCCTTGCGTTTGAAAACCCGCAATGGTACGCAACGTATATTTTGCGGTAAACGTAAAGGCATAAAATTGGTAGTTTGCAATTCCGTCAATTCCCAAAATAAGTAACTTTGTGACGTTATTGAACGATCTTTCGCCTCTTAATTGGAAAGTAAGATTTCGGATAAGTCCGGACTCTGAGATGTTGACGCTCGTCTGAGTTACCTTTTCAAGGTACCATGAAGATATCCAACTTTGATAATGTCGAATCTCAACGGCTGTAGTCGGTGTCAATCGGGTTATAATATTGCCGCCAACTCGCGTGACCGATAGCGGAGAAATAGTAGTGTAAGTAAGGTATTTTGAATCGCTGCGGGAAGCCTCAGCTCCGATAATAAATCTAGGAATTATGCTAGTGGTAGTTCTCAACATTATATTATTCTGTACTATGTTTCCAAGACTATAAGTCGTCGCAAACGACGCATCGTTTCGAAGTATAATTTCCAAGCCTTTAATTGCAGGTGAGGTGCCACCGATACTCAACTGCGATTGTTGAACAAATCTTCTTGGACTGAGAGAATACCTTTCAAAACCAAAACTTGTCGAAGCAGAGCCTGTTATTTCAGCAATCGAAGTCGGTTTGTTAAAATAAACCTGAGCGTTTCCTTCTCCCCTGTCAACTGTTGTTCCAACATCGCCGAGTTCGTTTTCCTGAACCAGATAAGACGCCCCGAATAATCCTTGAACATTGTTTGAGAAAGAGACATGCGTTTGCTCCACTATTGAATTCGCATTGCTCCTGTTTGTTAGAAAACCTTGATAGATACCTTGTGCGTTCTTCAACTTTAATTCATGTTGAACTTTATCACTCTCCTTGTAGGTCGTCCCAACCTCTGCGGTCATAATCGTTCCATAATCGCGAGATGAATAGATGACGTTAGAATAAACTTCTGTTTGGTTTGACACCTTTGAGTTTCCATAAAACTGGAATTCGTTATTTGTTCGTCTTATCTGGGCGAACTCGAAAGAACCCCCCAAAGGGTTAGCCGATGATGGATAACCGGTCGGTATCTTCAGATCGGATTGAAACCGTGTCCCTGAATATTGAAATGAATATTGTGCCGTTCCCTTACGGTTTGAATTGGATAATCTCAGAGAAAGTACATCGCTCCTATCGCTGGTTGGGAAAATGTCGCTGATCGCTCGATTGCCGCTGCGTTCGATTGATAAATCAACTTGTGGAATATATGCGTTTTTCTGCAGGCTCCACCGAAGTCCCATTGTTTCAACTTCATTTGAAGTTTGAATCATCGGAGCGGAAAGATTAGACATATCTCCGGAACTCATGTTCTCGGATAAGGAACGCACTGCATAAAATTGAACAGGATAACCTGTCTTCTCCAGAAGGGATAGAGACACATTATAGTAGCCGAGATTGCGGTTCCGCAGGGATTGAGTAGACCCAAGCCATTTGTTTTTTGACGAAAAGTCAGTTAGGGACGTTTGGATGCTGAAGTTGAGAAGCTGTGGGTCGAGAGCAAATCCGTTTACGCCAAGTACATAAAATTGTCCGTAGGTTTGTAGATCAAGGCCGTCCTGGGCTTGGCGCGTATGATAAGAGGAGAAATTATTTCTTAAATCGAGCGAGATACTTTTGATTTGTCCTAATACTGCCGCTGTGGGTAGAAGACATACCACCAACGCAGAAGCAAATTTTCTTATCATCCATCTGTTCGTAGAGAGCCACTTCATTTTTCAATACCTTGCAAAGAAAATGTCCAGCAACCGGCTTCATTCCACCTAAAGGTGGTGGAGGTTCGATCAATGCCGAACCTCCACTCATTACGTTGAACACTACTTGTTATGGCAGGTAAAGCACATCTGGCTTCCCGTATTTGCAACACGCAAAAACGTGGGATGGCCTGCGCCCGTCTTGTGCGGATCGTGACACGAGGTGCACTCCAGGGTAGCTGTTGCAACGGCACTGCCCTCGAGGGGGAGACTTATGCCGCTATTGCTTACCACAACCTTCGTGCCTGACAATGCAGCTGTTCTCAAGCCGTTGTCACCGGATGTCACTTCGCTACTGTATGATGTTTGATACACGAAGCCCACCGGATGATCGTTCGAAAGATCTACGCCTATCGAATCCCAGCCGCTCATGTTACTGGCTGTCATAGTTGGCGCCGTGCCGACCCCCCTTCCTGGATTATTCAAAAGACTGTTGAACGCAACGGTACCATCATGACAGCTCAAGCAATTTTTAGAAGCGTTGCCAGGCTGTCCAGGAGTCTGCTCCATGCTCGGGCTTGTATACACCGTGTATGTGGCTGCAGAGGCAGTTCTGTTCCACAGAACCGTGGTCGAAGACTGTGAGTGGGGGGTATGACAGAAGACGCAGACTTCATCCACGTTGGTGGATTTGATTGTCTGTCCGCCACTTGACGAAAGGTCGTGGTAGCTGTTTCTTATTTGCGCTGTTGAAATTTGTGCCGCAATAAGCACGCCCAGCAGCACAACTGCGGATTTGATGATGTTTTTCATTTTCACTTCTCCTAATTGTTTGTTCCAAAGAAAAATTTTCAACTTCATATTACATGAGACAATTGCTATGCCATAAGGAGCAGATTTACCTATCGACAAAGTGATAAAACCGCCAAAAACACTGCAAGAAACAACAGACATCTGCCTACGAAATAATGCAGATTCACAGATCTTTCCCCCTCAGTATAGATTGGGTGGTATTACGCAGTTGCTGGGTTAAATGGCTCAGTTTCCCCCTAAGAACCTGAAGACCTCCACGGGCTATTGAGCTGGTCAACTACATAGATGAAATCATGTTGGTCAATAAAGATTCCCGCCGGGAGATCGAATTCTCCAGGTCCCGATCCCGCTGTTCCAATGAAAAGGAGTATTTGCCCCTTATCGTCGAATATCTGAAAATTGTCAAATGCTGCATCAACCACATAGATATGGTTTTGAGAATCAACAGCAATCCCCTTTGGACGTGAAAAATACCCCGGTCGATCTCCTAATGATCCAAATTTGTATAAGAATTTCCCGTTGAGATCAAATATCTGGACACGAAAATTCATTGTGTCCATAACATAAACTTTGCCATCACGCACAAAAATGTTAGTGGGATAGTTAAATTCGCCATCACCGCCGCCACGTTTTCCAAAAGAGAACAGGAACTTACCTGAGCGGTCATAAACACGGACTTCGTGTTTCCCTGTGTCGACGACGTACAATCTTTTAGTCCCCTCGTCGTAAGCCAAACCGCTTGGAGAAACAAACTCATCTTTTGCCCCGATCGCCATTTTGAGATTTCCCTGAAGATCATATCCAAAAACGCGCTTGAGCCTGCTGTCGGACACAAAGACCATACTGTCACCTATGGTAATACCTGTCGGAAGCGATAGTTTCCCCTCGCCAGCGTCTCCTATCATTCTAACTTTTTTTTCAACCTTATCGAAAACGAATACCTGTCCTAATCCCGTATCGGTCACATAAACTCGTCCCATTGAATCAACAGCTACACCATACGGTTTGAAAAGTCTATCTCGGCGGGATTGTCCCAGAAAAGCTGCGAGAAACGATTTAAAAAAGCTCGTTCCGAAATAGTTTCCGTCCCTAAGTATTTCAACAAACTCTATTCGCGGTTTTTCCGGCGGCGGTGGCCAGAAAAGCTCGGTTCTCTGAACCGATGCGGCGCATCCACCAAGAAACAAAACAAAACTGAGCAATAGGAAGCTCTGGACCAATCTCACTGCAGTTTTCGTTGCTTTGAAATTCCTTACTTCATTCATCCTTGAGTAATCCTTCTGATATATAGTTTAAGACCTCTGAAAAACTTTTCAAACCGAGCAGGTTATCATACTGAACTTGTCCCGATATCTAAGACTGGCGAATAATCCTGGATTTGTCATTGAAGGAATGAAATTCCAAATGCCGCCTTGCGGCATGAGTTCTTTGCGTGTGGATGATAAACCTCTCCCTAACCCTCCTAATAGGAGAGGGAAGGGTGAGGTTTAAATCCCTGTCATATTTCCACTTATGTCCGATGAAACATTTCAATTGACAAATCTGGTGAATAATTGAGACGCTGAGCCGAAGGCTTCCCTTCGGGAAAACGAGCCTGCACTGGAATCTGCCTCCGGCGGACAGTCCATGGTTCAGGGTGACAAAAAGGCGCTTTTTCAGGAGTCTCAGTCTCATCATGCGGCGGCGAAAGCTTACTCGCCTTTACGTTTGCGCCTAAGTATCTCATTAACAAGGACGACCAATTCTGACAGGTTGAATGGCTTATCAACAAAGTAGTCTATGCCGCTTTCCGTTGCACGGCGTCTGGATAACTCATCGCCATAAGCTGTTATCA
>JAJYOS010000143.1 GCA_021796055.1 Bacteroidota bacterium | reverse complement strand
AACGGGGGCCGAGACATGGCCTGCGGCAAAATTTTCCTCCTTGAGCGGAATCGCGCGAACGTCTTGAATCAGCGGCGGTCGATATTCGATTCTTTCAATCGCATCACGCAGGCAAACGCGCGGGGGAAAACGTTTGGATTAGGAGTTTTCAAAAAAAGAATTAACTTCAATAGACATAAAACGGAGGGTTTATGATGGAAGACAAGAGTAAGACTCTCGGCATTTTTCATCGTGCTTTTCCGGTTCAACTGCCTGAAGGACCTATCAGGTTCATGACGGCGGACGTCAAGAAGGTTGCAGATATAGATCGTTTGAAATATCAGAAGTGGGTTTCAAAATCGGAAAGCTCGGTATTCACGTTCGGAGGTCGCGCGTTCGGCTACGGAAACGGCATGGAGAAATTCGCCGACGATGGATTTTCCGAGACCGAGTTGGTGCTGAAAGACTCGCCTGAACTCGCGGAAGGCCTGATAATAGAGGGGTTGGTTGACGATGCGAGGACGCGGGAGCGGCACTATTTTGGAATCTATAGGAATTGTTGCAAGATGGTTCCCGACTCGGAAGTCACCGTTCGTAACGGATACACCATAAAGCTCGGTCATTACGTCAAGGCTGTGCATTGGGATATTGAAGACGAAACCATGTTCGGTTTGATAATAGAACCGACATGGACATTGGAGCGGAGCACAGCATCGGAGCGGATGGCAGGCGGGTTCGCGGCAGTATCCGAGATGGAACTTTTGAAGGCGCACGGCGTCGACAACGCCATCGATGTTGTCTTCTCGTTCGTCTACACGCACCGGGAATTTCTCCTTCCCTGCGGCGGAAAGGCGCGACTCGGGGACGAGCCGATAACAGTGTTTAGCGAGATCGCCGACTAGTAGTATCTGAGCAACCTTCAAACCGGTATTATCTTGGCTGTAAGCTGGAAGCAGACATACCCCCTGACTTCCCGCTTACGGTCAAGCTTCAGAGTCCGTCCGAGATTTAATTCCATTGATTACTCTGCACGCCGCATAAGCCGCAGAGAACCCACCGTTAATATTCATCACCGCGATTCCGGGGGCGCAAGATGACAGCATGCTTAGGAGTGCCGTTACCCCTTTCAGGTTCGCGCCATAACCCACATCCGTGGGGACCGCGAAGATCGGTTTTGATATCAGCCCGCCTATCACGCTCGGCAGAGCTCCTTCCATCCCGGCAATCACGACAAGCGCGGAAGCGTTTTCCATTATCTCCACGTGTTTCATGACCCGGTGAATACCCGACACGCCTATATCATTCAGTTTGATGAACGCCACGCCCATGGCGGCGCAGACTTCAGCCGCCTCTTCGGCGACCGGGATATCGCTCGTGCCGGCCGTAATGATGCAAACGTACGGCTCGTCCTTTCCTCCATCCTTCGGGGGAATCGGATTTACAGTGAATGTCCTTGAAGCATTGTTTGGCCTTCCTTTCCGAAAACGACTCTTAAGAGCTTTGATTTTCTCATCGGAGAGGCGCGTGATAAGTATCGGACCGTTCGACGCTGACAGCTTCTCCGCAATCCCAATTATCTGTCTCGTCGTTTTGTTCTCCCCATAGATTACTTCGCCGAATCCCAGTCTGAGCGCCCTGCCGTGATCGACTGTTGCATAACCTAGCTCCTCCATGTCGAACGGCGTGAATCTTATCTTCTCGTATGCGCTCCGCGCGCTGAGCTTACCGTCCTGTACGTCATCCAGGATCTTTTTCAGCGTCTCTTTTTTCATTAGAAAGTGCCGCCCCCCGTCCGATATCCGTCGAGATCGAGCGTCACCCAGACATACCCGCGCTTCTTCGCTTCCGTTGTCAACTTATCTCTGAGTTGAAGAGCGAGCATCATCTCGCCGGGTGCGGTCTCAAGCCGAAGGAAATGCTTGCCATTAATCTCATGAACTCGAAGGCGGAATACCTTCATTCCTCCTTCACGAAGGATACCTTCGAGGTCGTCAACGTTCCTGAGATCCTGTTTCGTGATTTGAACTCCTCTCATTATCCGAGAACTCAGGCACGGACTGGATGGTTTGTCGTAAAGGTCGAAGCCATTCACGCGCATTAGCTCTCTGATTTCCTCTTTCGTGAATCCATGCGTTGCCAGAGGATAGAGAATGTCATTCTCAACAGCCGCCTTGTGCCCCGGCCGGATATCTGACATGTCGGAAGCACTATAACCGTATGCGATCCTCTTGCAGTCGTTCTCCGCCGCAACCTGCTTCGCTATTGTAAAGAGTTCGCTTTTGCAATAGTAGCAGCGCATGGAATCATTCTTCAAGTACTGATCGTCTTCAACTTCGTAGCTCTCTTTCCAGATATGCTTAACCCCCAGTTTACTCACGAACCTGATAACATCATCTTTATCATGCTTCGGCATGCTCTCGCTGTTTGTGGTAAGTGCGAGGAGCTTTCCGCCTCGTTCTTTCCTAGCTTCTTCGGCGGCCCACACAAGGAAGCCGCTGTCCACACCGCCTGAAAAGGCAACGATAAGACCTTCGGCCGTATATCCCGCGAGCGATTGCTTCAGCGATTCAAATTTATCTGTCAATCCGTTCATCACGTGTTTATCTTCAATCATTTGGTTGCCGATTTCATTTTTACCAATCAATTTAACATCCAGACGGAATTTTTGTAAGGAGCGCGCGAGATAAGGCCTCGGTTCCCTGCTCTGATCCGCGTTAGCCAAGTACCGCATTTGTTCTCTTTACTCCGTGCGCAAAGAGCTCTCACGGTAGGAGGTCGTTTTCGCCAGAAGCGTCGGCAACAGCGGGCACCTCATCGTTGAATCTGTCCGCATGGGCGTTTATTTTTGTCGATAGCTTTTCAACCACAAGGAGGTCCTTCTGCGGTCATCCGCTTTACATTTAATAGAGCAATTTGTTGGAAGAACGGTTTCCCCTTTTGCCTATAAAATAAGAGCCGGATACCTTCGCGGCATTCAGGCCCCCGAGCGACTGATCAGAAAATTCCCCGATTCATTTCGCGGCTACGACACCTTTGCCGCTTCGTTCAAACAAAAACTTCGAGAGCGATTTTTTCTCAGCGATCTCAACCGCAAAGAATTCTACCTGGAGCTTATGGCTTCGCTCGGCGATTTCGATTCAATACTCGATGATGCCGACATTATACACGAAAACAAGTTCCCCGCTCAAGGTCAATCGGCGCGGGAAGCGAACCGATTTTCCCAAGCGATCTGGCTGGGGAAAGCATATTGGCTGAGCCGCAGCGAAGCACACACTGAGAAGTTTAAGGAAATTGTCGGCGATTGGATCTCCAAAAATCCGCCAGGAGGAAGCGCCAACTGGAATTCATCGGAGGAGGCCTCACTAAGGGCGATGAATATCATCGCCGGGCTGCTTTATTTCTCGGGCTCGTCGAGAATCGATGACGGTTTTCTCATTAAGCTGTTATCGCTTCTTTTCGAGCACGGGGTATTCATACGCTCAAACATCGCGCGCCGCCGCGCAGCCGGCAGCGGAGTTATTGTCTGCCTTGTCGGCCTCTTGTATCTCGGTCTCCTTTTTTTCGACACCCGCGAGGGAAAGCGCTGGGCCGATTTTGCGCGAAGTGAATTGGAACTTGAAATCAGCCACAACGTTTTTGAAGATGGTTCTATTCCAGACGACTCGATAAACCGGCATCGCCTGGCCACCGAGGCGTTGACATGCGCCTTTGTCGGTCTTACAGAAAATGGCTTCCACGTATCCCATCTCTTTGCGACGCGTCTGGAGAGCATGTTCCGCTTTCTGACGGCGGCTACGATGCGCGACGGAACTGTTCCGGAAACAGCTGAGGACCAGAGGGTTTTCAGAATGAGCTCAAAAGAAAGACTCAACGACCACCGCGATCTTCTTGCGGCTGGCGCGGCCATCTTCGGGATCGCGGAGGCCGGAAGGGCTGCCGGCGGCTTCAGCGAGTTGGCGCTCTTCCTACTTGGAGGCAAAGGATTCGAAGAATATTCGTCAATTCCCGAAGGGGCATCGAACACGTCCGCGATTTTCCGGCAGGGTGGCCGCGCTTTCACGAGAAGCGAAAAGGATTTTGCGTCGTTCCAATTTCGGCAGAGGCATGGTTCCAAGGACAAAACTGGGCGCGACGACCTGCTCAGTTTCACTATAGCAGGAAAGAATCAGTTCTTGGTAAATCGCGGAAGCGACTATTCCCCCGTTCCAGCTGGCCGCGAAAAAACTCGAGTGACAATTGCACATAACTCATTGCTCATCGATGGAGTCGGACAGGAAGACTTGGCAAGCCCTGACAGTCGCGGCCCGGTGCGGCCCGAACTCATCGGGTGGCAGACCGGCGATGAGCAAGACTCGGTTGAAGCACAGTACCATCTCCGGTCACGAAAAGACGAAATACTGACGCACAAAAGAAACATCACTTTTAACAAACGCCAAAGAACGTTCCGGGTGGAGGACGATCTGCTGGGCGAAGGCATACACACGGTTGATATGTCGTTTCATTTTGCACCCGGACTGCGAGTGCTCGATCTCGGCCGGAATTTTCTCGCCATAGAAGGAGAGGAATTCGCGCTGATGAAATTCCAGCACCCGTTCGTTCTCGAGGATTGGAATCTTTCAGCTGGAAGTGACGGGCGCGGTGTTGCTAAATCAGCGAGGGTAACCATGGAAATCAGTTTTCCCGCGAGAATAGAAACATTTATCTTCATCACTTCGAGTGAGGACGAGATGAACTACCTCCTGAACAGAATACGACCAGGAGAATCGGCGTAAATTTTCACAAAAGATACTGATCACCACAAGAACCAAGAGCGAATACCAATGAAACTTGTAGCGGCACAGAATCTGAACGCTGAACTGACAGCCCTGACAAAGAAGAGGCTCGATGGAGAATTCGAAGTGGAATTCCTGGCGGGCGCCGATGATGGACGGCGAGTCCGCCTCCTTGAGGAAGCTGAAGTTTTGCTCGCAATGAATTTCAGAAGAGATATAAGAGCGGAAGAGCTTTCACATCTCGACAACGTTAGGCTTATCCAGATAACGCTCGCCGGGGCGGACATCATACCTTACGATCGCCTCAGACCAGAAATAACTATTTGCAGCAATGGAGGAGTGTTCAGCGAGTCGATTGCGGAACACAGCATCGGAATGATGCTCGCGCTCGCGAGAAATTTCCTTCCCCTCCATCGGGGACTTAGCGAAGGCATCTTCGATCAAAAGACGCCACACAAGATGCTTTCGGGATCTACCATGGGCATTATCGGTTTCGGCGGCATCGGAAAGAAGACCGCGGAACTCGCTCGAGCGTTCGGGATGAAAATCATGGCGATAAACTCAAGCGGCATGACGGACAGGAACGTCGATTTCATCGGGAAGCTGGATGACCTCGATAAAGTGCTCCGGCAATCGGACTTCCTGCTCCTGTCGGTCGGCCTCAACAGAAAGACGCGAGGACTAATCGGGAAAAGAGAGCTCGACACGATGAAGCCAGATGCCGTCCTGATAAATGTCGCGCGTGGAGACCTGATCGACGAAAGGAGCCTTTACGAGCATCTAAAATCTCATCCTTTTTTCAAGGCCGGGATCGAATCTTGGTGGATAGAGCCTTTCAACCACCCCAGGTTCGAGATACACTTCCCTTTCTTCGAACTGGACAATGTTTTGGGATCTCCTCACAATTCGTTCCTCACAGACGGAGCATACGCTGTGGCGCTCGACCGTGCGCTTGACAACGTTCTACGTTTCGCTCACGGCGAGCCGTTGAGAAACATCCAGCGAAGGGAAGATTACATTTAGATGTTATTCAATACCATGGCCACCCCGAAATTTTTTCTTCTCCGACCGAATTCTCTTCCCCTTCAGTCTCTCCTCCTTCGAAGCCTTTGATGGTCGCGTCCTTACCCGCTTCTTGACGGGTTTAAGAGCCGCTCTGACCAGGCGAATAAATTCAGCCACGACTATCTCCCTGTTCTCAAACTGGCTCCGTGAGACTTGGGAGGAGAGGTGAAGGAAGCCGAGAGAGTCGATTCTGTTTCGAAGCCGGTCCAGAAGACGGGTCCGCTGGGCAATGGTCAGCGAGGGAGAGTTCACAACATCGAAGAGAAGTTCAACCTTGGACTCCACCTTGTTAACGTTCTGGCCGCCCGGACCACCGCTGCGAGACGTGCGAAATTCCAGTTCCGAAAGGGGAATTGTTATGCCGGGGAGTATTGCGAGATCTTCTGTTTTCATATCAGCCACGACAAGGTATCTCGTTCGCACTCAAACTTGCAAATAGAGATCATCGAAAGTCAGTCCACTTATCAGGCTTGGATGATAGCTCGGTGGAAGTGGCAACGGCATGTTAGAAATTAACGATGGAGGTGCAAAACAATAGAAGGGCAGCGTATTGGATCACAATTACGCCGCCGCTTCTCCTTAAGTATTACAAAGTAAAAATCTTGTTGATCTTCGGGAACGCAGATTCAATCCAGAAGTCGCCGCTCCAACAGAATGGAGCGGATATGTACCGCCTCAAGTTCATTCTTCTTCATCGTCACCCGAGAAACCGAACTGTATGACCGAAATATGTCCTGTGCCATGACATTTCTCGCATTCGATGAACTCGAAGTTTTCGCCACTCTGGACCACGCCGATAAAGCGAGTCCCGTTGCATACATCACAGACAACTTCCCATTGGGATTCTTTGTGAAACATCTCGCTTCTCCTGTTCTTCTGCACTTTGGAATATATTCATGAGTCGCGGGGCTGTCAATGTTCACAGGAGTACCTGTCGAGCTCACTTAAGAAAATTAGCTGACACTTTACAGCTTCCCATCGCGTTTACGGCTCTTGGATTAGGATTCTTCATTTGTACTCCGGCTCATTTTCGCGACAGGAGCATGCGTTAGAGTTCTTCGAACACGTAGCCGCTTTCACCGTGTTGAGCAAGATCGAGCCCGTCAATTTCGTCTTCGGGCGATACACGAAGTCCCATGGTCTTGTCGAGCAGTTTTAGAATAACCCAGGTAATTGAGAAGGCATAGACGATCACGACGACGAGAGCGAGAAGCTGGGCGCCGAGGAGTCTTATATTCCCGCTGAAGAGTCCGTTCGCGCCCGCGGGGTTGATCGCCAGAGATGCGAACAGGCCGGTTGCTATCGCACCCCAGGCGCCTCCGACGCCGTGGACGCCGACAGTGTCGAGAGAGTCGTCGTATCCGAATTTCTCCTTTAAACGGATCCCCGAGAAACATATTACACCGCCAATAACACCGATTACGAGAGCCGCCATCGGTCCGACAAAACCTGACGCCGGAGTAATTGCAACGAGTCCCGCGACGGCTCCCGAAGCAGCGCCAAGGACCGTCGGCTTGCCACGAGTATACCATTCGGCCATCGTCCACGAAAGCGCGGCAGATGAAGCCGCTATTTGGGTCGCGAGAAATGCCGATGTGGCAAGTGCTCCCGAAGCAAGCGCGCTCCCCGCATTAAATCCGAACCACCCGAACCAGAGGAGTGCCACTCCGATAAGCGTCATCGTAAGATTGTGCGGCGGCATCGGTTCCTGTCCGTAACCTCTCCTTCTTCCGATGAGCATGGCCGCGACAAGCGCAGAGACGCCGGAACTCACATGCACGACCAGACCGCCGGCGAAATCGAGCGCGCCAAAATTTCTCATCCACCCGCCAACACCCCACACCCAGTGGGCCAGCGGGTCATAAACGAACGTGGCCCACAGAAGAAGAAACACGACATAAGTCTTAAACTTGAACCTCTCGGCAATCGCGCCTGTTATCAAAGCAGGAGTGATTATGGCAAACATCATCTGAAATAGCATGAATGCTTCATGCGGGATCTTCGGAGCATAAGCAGGATTCGGAGCGAGTCCCACCCCGTTGAGACCGAACCACCTGAGACTCCCGATAACGTGACCGACGTCTGGTCCGAAAGCAAGCGAATAGCCGAAAAGAACCCATTGTATGGTGATCACTCCGATGGCTATGAAGCTCTGCATTATGGTACCGAGCACATTCTTTCGGCGGACCATCCCGCCATAGAAGAGCGCGAGACCGGGAGTCATCAGCATTACCAGCGCGGTTGAGATCAACATCCAGGTCGTGTCGCCCGCATTGACGCCCACTACATGCTGGAGATGTTGAGCCGCCGGGCCCAAACTGATCTTATCAACTCCTCCGTTCGCAGATTGAGCGAATGCAAGCCCCGAAGAAAGGAGAAAAGTTATTGGTGCGCCGAGAATCACATATTTCTTCATCGTATGAACTCAAAAGCTTATTATTTCTTGACCTTGATAATTGAACGCTCCGCCGAAAGCGATAACGGTCCAGATTAATTCCACGCAAAGTTGATCTGAACTTTAAAAAATAATATTCTCTGTATCATAAACAAAGCTTTTTATGGATTATAGCCGATCAGAGTTAACTTCCTCAACAATTAGCCCGTGCCAGTTTGAGGATGTATAATCGCTTCTGAAATCTCCATAAAATGAGGAGTTTCGCATGTCAAAGCTGATATCGGTCGCGACCGAGGATGCGCCAACCAGAGTCGGACAGGACGAAGTCAAAGATTTTGCACGTCAGGTGTTCTCGGGGGAGCGGGTCGGATTCGAGCGTCTCGCGAGTGTCTTCACAAACGCGTCGATTGAGTCTCGCCATTTCACCGAGCCAAAAGAGTGGTACGGCGAGGAACATGGGTTCGCCGAAAGGAACCGCCTTTATACCGAGAGCGCCCTGAGGATGTCTGCAGCCTGCGCGCGGGAATGCCTGGCGGCAGCCGGAATCGGGAGCAGGGATCTCCATCACATCATATTTGTTTCAAGCACCGGCATATCCACACCCAGCATAGATGCCAGGCTCCACAACATACTCGGCTTCGATCAACACGTTCGCAGAACTCCAATCTGGGGAATCGGTTGCGCCGGCGGAGCGGTAGGATTGAGCCGCGCCTTCGAATACACTACCGCCATGCCTTCACACTCGGCGCTTGTCATAGCCATCGAACTCTGCGGACTCACGTTTCAAAAAGGCGATTATAGTAAGAGCAACATAATAGGGACATCTCTATTCTCGGATGGGGCGGCGGCGGTGGTTGTAGTTGGCGATAAACATCCGCTCGCCAACCGGAAAGGGATCAGGCTTCTCGATTCTCTGTCGACGATATACGACGATTCACTCGACGTTATGGGTTGGGATGTGAGGGACAATGGCCTCAAGGTCATCTTCAGCAAAGACATCCCCGCGATCGTGCACGGAAGCGTCAGGCGAAACATACAGGAGCTCGCCGAGCGCAACAACATTGACATGCATGAAATAAAACATTTCGTGGTACACCCCGGCGGGCCAAAAGTGATAGACGCCTACGAGGAAGCGCTAAACTTGGAAAGCGACGAGATGCGATTTACCCGCGCAGTCCTGCGCAAACATGGCAACATGTCATCGCCGACGGTGCTATATGTCTTAAAGGAATTCCTCGACAGTACGGAGTTCGCCCCGGGCAAGTACGGCCTCATCTCGGCGCTCGGCCCAGGCTTCAGCTCAGAACTTATCCTCTTCAGGACGGAATGATACTACTAATAGTTTTCCTGTCTCTTATCCTGGCACAGAGAATCGCCGAGCTCACGATCGCGCGTCGGCACGAAATTGCTCTAAAGAAGCGAGGCGCGGTGGAAATCGACAGGAGGGGCTATAAGTTCATAGTGGCGATGCATTCAGCATTCTTCGTATCGATCGCTGCCGAATATATTTTATTCCGGCGTCCCATAAATCATTACTGGCCGGCTCTCGTCGCCGTCTTCGCGGCAGCACAGTGCCTTCGGTACTGGGCAATCTCGTCGCTCGGCGTATACTGGAACACAAAGATCCTCATCGCTCTCGACCATCGAATCGTCAAGGTGGGCCCCTACCGGTTCATGAAGCATCCTAACTACGTCGCAGTGGTCACGGAAATAGCGGTTGTACCCTTGGTGTTCTCATGCTACTTCACCGCATTGTTCTTCACGGTACTTAATATCTTAGTGCTTTGGAGAAGAATAAGGCTGGAAACACAATCGCTTCCGATCCCCAATTCGCAGTAAGAAAAATGCCGGACGGAATTACCACCGAATACATCATATGACACACCTTTTTTCGTCCGTCCGGCGTTTAAAAACTCAACACGGCTGAAACTTGAATAGTTCAAACAAGCTAACTTAAAATGATGTTCGGGCGACAGGAGTGTAAGTGACTCGAATTTCTTCGATTTTGTCGAGTGAAATAATCCTCTCTACCTGACCAATGCTCCCTCAATGTTTACGCACCAAGGTCATCCTCAAGCTGTAATTGAGTCAGAAAGATCACACGCCGAACATCATTTTAAGTTAGCTTGT
>JAJYOS010000142.1 GCA_021796055.1 Bacteroidota bacterium | reverse complement strand
GTGCAGAAACTCCACATCCCAGGAGTTCCTTGACAAGTACACTTTATTGCCGATCGACGAGAGCCAGAATCATCCGGTTGTCATGCTGAAAATGATGGCGGACGAAGACAAATCGTGTCCATTCGTGCGCGCAGGAGGGTGCTCGGTGTATGGAGACAGGCCATGGTCATGCCGGATGTTCCCGCTCGGGGTTGCCTCTCCAAAGGAGAGCAATGGATGTGACGGTGGAGAATTCTACTTCATGATTGAGGAGCCAGTCTGCCAGGGTTACCTGCAAGAGAAGCATCAGACAGTCGGCGAATGGGTTGAAGAACAAGGCGTCGGCCAATATTCCGAAATGGGAGAACTGTTCAAGGAAGTCTCCCTGCATGATTTCTTCAAAGAGAGAAAACAGCTCACTCCCGCCAAGCTGGAGATGTTTTACACGGTCTGCTACAACATCGATAAGTTCAGGGAATTCATTTTCGGAAGCTCCTTCCTGAAGAGATTTGACGTTGAAGAGGAGACCGTCAATGATATAAGAACAGATGACGAGGAGTTGCTGAAGTTCGGTTTCAACTGGCTCAAGTATTGCTTATTTGGTGATAAGACGATGCGAGTGAGGGCGGGCAATGATGCGGCTCCCCGGGTCGACACCGCGGCGAATGTCGGATAAAATAAACATCTAAGAAGCACGACTTATGGGCGAGCGAAATTTCGTTAAACCTGATCCACAGTTCATTGCAGATATCAAGCATTTCGGCGGGGAAAGTCTCAAGAAGTGCTATCAATGTGCTACCTGTACATCCACCTGTCCACTCTCTACGGAGGAGAACGGGTTCCCCCGCAGGCAGATGCTCCTCGCCGAATGGGGGCTGAAGGACCGGCTGCTCGAAGACCCCGGACCGTGGCTTTGCTTCTATTGCGGCGACTGCTCCGAACGATGTCCACGGAACGCCGATCCGGGCGAAACCATGATGGCGATGCGAAGGTATCTGACCTCCCAATATGATTGGACAGGTCTGTCCCGCCTGATGTACGGGTCGGTCTTCTGGGAAGTCGGCATCCTCGCAGCGGTCGCTGCTGTCGTGTTGCTTCTGTTTACGCTGCCGCACGATTATGGCTTCGGTTTATTGAGCCGTTCCGGTTCGACGCCTTTGTCGACCGTGATGCTCGATAAATTTGCGCCGGTCGGTATCATGGATTGGGGCGACAGAATCATGGCGGGTATTTTAGGAGTGCTGCTGCTCATCAATGCGGCGCGGATGTTCTCAGGCTTGACCCGAAGTGACAAGGTGCCGCTTACCACATATATCTCTCAGCTTCCGCATTTCATATTCCAGGGCCTAACACAGATTCGATGGAGGGACTGCGGAAGCAGAGCCGGGATCAAGAACTGGCTGCGGCATCTCTTCCTCGTCAGCGGGTATGCGATCATGTTCACGCTCGTCGTCGTGTTTCTGCCGTGGTTCCAGGTTGAGAATACAAGCCTGCACTGGACCAGTTTCCTGGGCTATTACGCGACAGCGGTTCTTCTGGCATCTACGGTATGGATTATGATCGACAGGTCTAAGAAGAGATCCGGGATGCACGGATTCAGTCATTTCTCGGATTGGCTCTTCCCTATACTACTCTTCCTTGCAGCGCTCACCGGCATTCTGCTCCACGTTTTCCGCGTGACGGACATGCCGATGGCGACATATGTCACATACATGATCCATATGGCAATCGTGGTTCCCATGCTTGTTGTAGAGGTCCCTTTCGGCAAGTGGGGACATTTGTTGTACAGGCCACTTGCGATCTATGTCGAGGCCGTGAGAAGCAGGGTCCGGCATTCTGCGGTGTCAGAAGTGACCGCCGTGGGTCATATGGTGGAACAGGTGTGATTTCGTGGCTGCTTCAAAGTTGCGTCACTGATGTGAATTAAATCCTATCCCGACGCATGTCGGGAGCACCAATATCTTGAGCACTCGGCTGGAGCTTATTACGGCCCAGCCGAAAAGGAGCAGGGAGTGAATGGCGCTAGTCCAGTTGATGTCAGGTGAGTCTGAACTCGACATGGTTGTCGGTTATCTGCTGGGAGCGGGGCTGATCATTGTCTCCATGTGTGTCCTTGTGGGGATCCTCTTTTTGTCTCGCGCTCATGCCAGCTCCGGTCTCCCGCAGGGAAGATCCGGAGTCATCGTCCCGCAGAATATGGCGCGCGTGTTGGGCTCGGTCATGCATGGGAGGAGCATCCAGAAGGGGACTCTCATGCTGCTCGCTGTCGGCACAATCAGCGTGACGTTACTTCTCTTTGTGTTCACCCTCGCTTTTTCCTGTATCTGTTTTGTCCACGTAACGGAAATCGCGTATGTGCTCCCGGGTGTGCTTGCCCTTGTCTTATTGATAGTCTGTTTCAAACGACGATAATACATTTGCCGCCTGCCATGGCATCAATTGCCCAGGGTGAACAATTGATGGATGTGCAGCTGGCACCGAAAGAGGTTCGGGCCGGAACAACCGGCAGAGCCGGTCAGTAGTTCTTTCGGATGTGCAGTTCCTGAAGTGTTGCTTTAGAATGATGAGGACCTGTGGCGATAATCACTGTATCGAGGGGCTCTTTCAGCGGAGGGAAGAGTCTTGGCGAGTGTGTCGCGTCGAGGCTGGGCTTCAGCTGCATCTCAAGGGAGGTGCTGGTGGACGAAGCGGTGAAACGATATGAAGTCCCTGAAGAGAAGCTGCGCGACGCCCTGACGAAGAAGCCTAGCCTGCTGGACCACCTCACGAGGGAGAAGTCACACTACCTCATGTGCTTGAGGGCCGCATTAATCCGCATGGTGAAAGACGAGAGGGCGGTTTACCACGGGCACGCCGGGCATTTGTTGCTGAGGGGAATTCCACATCTGGTGCGGGTAAGGGTAATTGCGAGCATGGAGTTCCGTACACGAGCTGTGATGGACAGCCAGCATGTGGGCAGGAAAGAAGCCGTCGAATATATCGAAAATGTCGACAAAGAGAGAAGCAAGTGGACCGAATTCCTCTACCATGAGGATTGGAACGATCCCTCGCAATACGACCTCGTTCTGAACATTGACCAGCTGGGCATTCTCGATGCTTGTGAGGTCGTATGCCGTGCCGCGACTATGGAGCAATATAAAATGACGCAGGAATCACAGATAATGCTGGATAACCTGGCGCTCAGCACGGAGGTGAGGGGAGTGATCGCGTGCGATGCAGCCCGGAAAGGTGTGGCCGATGCCGGAGTTGAGATCGAAGCAGACGATGGCATAATCACGATAAGCGGGACGGCAGCTTCGCTTGAGGATGCCGACAGGATCCGCGATCTTATAGCCTCCGTGCCCGGCGTGAGAGCCTTCAACTCGAAGATTGAGGTCTGGCCGCATTGGTGAACGCTGCTTTGATGAAGGACTGCCCGGCTCCACTCTCCGCTAACCCACAACCCGGTTATTTTTATGACAGGCAACCCGGCAATGAGTGAAGGCCGTATCTATGTTTAGTGTCCCCGTTCTTGTTCTGATCTCAATCCTCGTTGGAGTACTGGGTTCTTTGACAGGGTTGGGAGGCGCGAGCATCCTCGTCCCCATACTCGTACTTTGCGGGATACCGATGAAGGAAGCTGTGGCATCGACGATGGCAACCATCATAGCGACCTCTGCGAGCTCCAGCGTCTTTAATCTGAGGAACAGGATAGCAAACGTCAGGATCGCTCTTTACCTGGAGATATTTACGGTCACCGGTGCAATTATCGGGGCGACCATAACGAAACTTATCTCTCCAGTTTACCTGTACTTCTTCTTCGCGGCGTTCCTGCTCACCTCGTTCATGAGGGTCGGCATTTTCCGGAGGATCGTCCTGGAAAGGCTGCTTTCCCCGTCGAAAGAGCTGGACAGGTTTTCCCGTTTCCTCAATCTGAACGGCAGTTACATCGATGCGGTGAGAGAACGGCTAATCGAATACAGGGCGAGGAACGCATTTTGGGGAGGAGTGGGAATGTTCGTTGCCGGTCTTGCCGCAGGAATGCTGGGCATCGGGGCGGGCGCGTTCAAGGTGACAGTACAGGAGAACATACTCGGTTTGCCGCCGAAAGTGTCCAGCGCCACGAGCAACCTAATCATCGGCATGACCGCCTTGGCAGCTACGAGCGTATATTTGTCATGCGGCTTTCTGAACCTCATGCTCATGGCACCCATGGTCGTCGGTACTGCGATCGGCGGGATAATCGGCGGCAAAATCCTGAACAGGGCCACCGATTCTTTTCTTAGAATTCTCTTTTTCACAGTCGTCTCGATACTCATCGTGCAAATGCTGAGCAAAGGAATAATGTCCCTATGGCATTGATGCCATGTAACAGAAAAGAATTAAGACTCGAAACAGCGATGAGCTGCATTTTCGGCATTGGCGTTGCGGTCGCCTCAGTCTTGGTGATAATCGGAATTGTACTCTCGCATAACGCCAAGACAGGTTTCGATCTCCTGACAGGGCGAGCTGACTTTATCCACAGGTCCAATTTCTTCCGGTTGATAGGGTCATTGATGAGAAGCAGAAATATGCCGGGAGGTCCGCTCCTGTTTGTGACACTTGGGATGGTGAGTCTGGTATTGACTCCGTTGCTTGCGGTCACGGCGGCATTGGTGCATTTCGTATCGACGGGGAACTTGAAATTCGCTCTTATAACTCTCGCCGTCATGGCAATTCTCATCATTAGTCTGGCAGTGCACTGAGGCGGATTGGACAGTTCATTTGTAAATGGCCGGTCGGTCGCAACCGCAGAAGGAGAAACGGGTTCAACCGGTCGTCGTGTGCCCCTCTTTTCGTCGCATCCCAAATGGCGTTGGTTCATTCTCACTACGGTATTGATCGGTGCGGCGATGTCCGCACTTGATGTCAGTATTGAAAACATAGCGCTGCCGACACTGCGGAGCTACTATCATGTGAGCCTTTCTCTCGATGAATGGGTGGCGATGGCATATATGCTCACTCTCACGATTTTCCTCCCTCTCTTCGGGAGGCTCGCCGATATGTTCGGAAGGGCCAAGATGTACAATCTTGGGTTTATTATTTTCACGATTGGGTCCGCTTTGTGCGGTGTAGCGCCGACAATGGAATTTATGATTATATCGCGTGTAATACAGGCAACAGGCGGCGGTTTGCTACAGGCCAATTCAGTTGCGATAATCACGCAGAGCTTCCCGCGCTGCGAGCTCGGCAAAGCGATCGGGATTCAGGGGGCGGTGCAGGCGATTTCGATGGCTGTCGGCCCCTTCCTCGGCGGATTGCTCATCGGCCTGAATCTCTTCGGCACTCAATGGCGCTCAATCTTCTATGTCAATGTGCCGATTGGCATCATCGGAACAGTCGCGGCCTTTTACATACTGCCCGTCGACAAGAAAAACAAGACCAGGGAGAAGATGGATTATATTGGGTGCATTGCCTTTGCGGCCGCCCTGCTGTTTCTGGTCCTGGCGCTGAACGAAGGACGCAAGCTTGGCTGGGAGTCGGACACGATCCTGACATACTTTGTCCTGTTCGTGGTTTTCTTCGTCGTGTTCATAATAACCGAAATGAAGTTCAGCTACCCCATGATGGATTTTGAGCTGTACAAGATTTATGATTTCGCGGCAGGAAATATCACAGGCTTTTTCTCGTACTACGTCCTGTTTGGAATACTCTTCATAATGCCGTTCTATCTCGAGAACATAGCTCACTTCTCGGCCTTTGCCGCCGGCGCCATGCTGACTCCGATTCCTATCACCATGTCTCTCGTTGCGCCAATTGCGGGAACGCTTTCCGACAGGTACGGCCCGGCACTCATGACGTCGATCGGCATGCTCGTCTGCGCCGTCGCCTCGTTCTGCCTGATTTTCTGCGGAAGGAATCCCGATACGGCTCTGCTTGTCGTGGAGTTCACTGCGCTCGGAATCGGGATGGGACTGTTTACGCCGCCCAACAACAGTGCCGTGATGAGCTGCGTTCCCGAAGAACGTCTGGGAAGCGCCGGTGGAATCTTAAACATGATGAGGGCGAGCGGAAGGGTCTTCGGCATAGACATATCGGGACTGATCGTAACAACAATGACGGCAGCTTACCTGGGTTCGAGGGGATTTCAACATATCAACCTGTCGGCGGTCCCGCAGGAGATGAGGGAGAACGGCTTCATGCGCGGCTACGTGACGGTGCTTATTACGTTTACCGTGCTCAACTTTATCTCGGCCGTGCTTTCGGTGACGAAGAAGGGGAGGGCCAAAATGGCCGTGGAGCACTTCCTGTCGGAATGAGCCTCGGCTGGATCTACAGAATTATATCATCATTTATGTAGTAGTCTACGCAGCTGCAATCAAGACTCTTCACTCCCGGAATTTCAGCGACGATCCTTCTTATCCTGTCGGCATGGTCGGTGTTTCTTACTCTGCCGCTAACCCTGATGTGGCCATCAACGGCTTCGATCTTGAGCATGTAGTTCCTGGTCACGCTGTCTGACGCAAGGCTCGCTTTTATCTGGCTCTCGAGCAGCAGTTTCGCGATTGCCTTTTTGATTTCATCTGTCAGTTGATACTCAGGAGCGCTTGTCATAGTACTTATCATGCTGCAGGCTGTTTCTATGCTCGTGTCCCTTAAGTTCACGACAACGTCGTACAGCGAAGGGTCATTCCAATCTATCCCGTATAAGAACTTCGTCCACTTCTGCCGATACTTATCCATCTTCTTGATATAAAGGACCGCCTCTTGGCGCGAGAGCTTGTTCCGGTCCATTGCATAAGCTATCCGTTGTTCTTCCGTTGCGATGACTTTCACCTTGATCACGCGGCATACATCCTTCAACAGCAGGTGGCCCGCATGTCCGTAATAGACGACGTTATCGTTCCTTACGTGTTCACATAGCGTGGTTTGTATGAACGCGAGATACCGGATGCGGTCTATATTGAGTGAAAGGCGTTCGGCAATGGCTGGTTTCGCCTTCATCGCGTTTGCTAGCTCGCTCTCCGAGATGCCGTACTTTTCGGCAGCCTCAACGAGTATTTCTCTGCTAAGAGATTCGTACCCCAGTTTGCTTACGAGGCATTCGGCGAGCTTCTGGCCGCCGCTGAATGTGCCTCTCGATATGGTTATTATGGCCATTGACCAGCATCTCCTTTTTGTCGCCCGTCGTCATCTCTAATGATCCGCGGTGAATCGCAGCGCAGGTGATGGATCCCCGCCGAGGAAAGCACTGACGAACTGTTCGATGTTTTCATCGCTTATTAAAGTCACATCCGCGTTTCTTACAGCGCCCATGAGTCTCCCGATCTCATTCAGCAGCTCGAAGATGGTGGAAACAGGAATTTTCCTTATCGTAGCGAGAACGTTGTCGTTCTGAATGGTGACCGAGAAGTTCGACAGCTCTAGAATCCTCGCGACCACTTTAGCCCTTCTGATTCTTCGCAGTGGATCGGCCGCGCCCCCCCGGAAGTCGAAATTTATGTAGTTGTTGTTGATTTCATCGCATGCGTAGGCGTCCAATCTTGAGAAATGGTATCCGAGTCTCGAAGAGAAGTTAAGGTAACAATCTGAGATTATGGCGTAGCTCCTGTCGCCGAGTGCCCGGTCGCTCCTTCCTGCGTCGACGATATTGGACATTAGAAGACTGGTGAACCCCTTTATGTCGATTGGCAGCGGTCCGGCCCACCTTACACCGGGGGCGGTCATGCCGCTGATCAGGGACAGAAATGGTCTTGATAGGATATCTTCCGGGGTTATTGCTCGTTTCTCTTCGATCCTCTTTAGCCCATTGCCCAGGTCGATAACGTGGATGTCGAGCGGAACCGGGAACTTCAATGGGTAGGCCTGTTTCTCTTCATGTTCTGCAGATTCGTAGAGCGAGAACATTTCTCTCATCGAGTATTCATGCGCGAACCTCGTCACGTCATGTAATGTCTTGCAGTTATCGGGCGAGAATTCCGAGGAGTCCGGGTCGGTCAGATTGAGCGGGATAATTGATTGGGCCAGATTGTTCCAGATCCGGTACATAGGGCTCCTGCTGAATATATTTTCCGGGACCCGTTCTGCGGCGGATATTTCCTTCAATCCGGATTTGATTCCCTGGTATACGCGCTTTGCGTTCGCGTCAAGGGTGACAGACATTCCGTTCGTCAGCTGCTTCGTGGCCTCGCCTGCATTAACCAGGACGGGAATTCTCAGTTCGCGCGCTATTATTGCCAGGTGGCCTGTTGTGTTCCCGATGTCTGCAATGAGCCCCGCTGCTTTGTGAAGAACCCTCGTAAGCTCAGGGGAAGTCTTCTTCACGACCAGGATTCCGCCGGAGGGGAAGTTCACGAGATCTTTGAACCTGTTCAGTACAAATACCTCGCCGGAGCAGCTACCAGGACTTGCGCACTCGCCGCCTTCGATCAGGGCTGTAAGTTTGACATCCGGTTCGCTGGAATGCGGCCACTCGCTTTCAAGAGCCGCGGCTGAATCGTATAAGGCAAGTGGTCTGCATTGGAGTATATAAATGTCGCCCCTTCTGTCTATTGCCCATTCTATGTCCTGCGGTGATTCGTAGTACTTCTCTATTCTCAGAGCGTACTCAGCTATCTTCCTTATCTGATTCTCGTCCAGGCAGGGTTTTCCCTTCAGTTCGTCGGGGAGTTTCTCATCATAGAGCCCGTCAACTGAGCGCGGAACCGCCCGGAATTCCTGGTTTCCCGGTTTGAACGACAAAACCTTGAAGTCTTCCGATCTGTCGATGATGTACTGCTGTGCCTCCACGCTCCCGTCTACTACTTTCGTTCCGAGTCCTCTGACTGCCTGGATGATTATCTCGTCTTTGTTTGACAGCGGGTCCCTTGTGAACAAAACACCGCTTGCTTCCGAGTCCACCATCTGAAGGCAGCCTATGCTCATAGGCATATCGATGTCACGGAGCCCGGTCATATAGCGATACACGAGCGACTGGGGAAGGTACTTCGAAATCAGGACTTCGAAGCAGGCATCGACGAGATTTGCCCTGCCGACGTTGAGAGCGGTGTAGTGCAGTCCCGCGAACGAGAAGTGGAGATCGTCCTCTCCGATGGCGCTCGACCTCACCGAAACCAGGACTTCCTTGTGCATTGCCGCAAGTCTGTCGTATTCACCCAGAATTACCTCTTCTATAATCTGCGGTATGGGGGAAGATATTATAAGCGCCTGGATCACCCGGCTTACCTGCTGGACCTGTGCGTTGTCGTTGAAATCTATCGATGATATCGCCTCTTCTATCGTTGCGTAAAGATTTCCCTGTGAAAAGAAATCATCGAAGCATTTTGAGGTGAGACAGAACCCGTCGGGAATCGGTACATCCAGCCGGCTGTGAACTTCACAGAGCCGGCTCATCTTTGCACCGACTTCCCGGGTGTGGTTAAACGTTATTTCATCGACCTTGTACGAGTACGGCATGTGGGCGGAAGGAAGGAAGCTCTTTTCGCATTTACCGCAGTCGGGTTTTTCGCAGTCCCATCTTTCGGGACAGAAAGGAACCGGTGCAAGTTGCCGCTCACACTCGTCTTTGATCTTGCCGACGCGGCCGATAAGCGACCTGTACTTACCGCCGCACATGATTGACAAATGTTCCGTGACTTCCCGCGTATTCTTCAGGATATCGGAGTATATCGGATAGATTTCCCCTCTTGAAAACGGCCTGCCCGAGGCTATCATATCGCTCAGGTTGCCCATCAGCTTCAGGGCATCATCGTTTGAGAACAAGAGAAGCTGAAAGTGATGGAGCTTGTCTTTGAATGAAACCGGCTCCGTTCGCCGCCGTCGGAATATTTCCTTAAATATCGTCATACGATATCTCTCAATGCGCGCGGTGCAAGGAACAAAGCGGATGCTCCCGCGGTATCGTCCTTATCCTTTGCGTTTCCTTAATATACTCGATAGGAGTGATCTTATCTCGCCGGTTGTGAATGGTTTCGATAGAAAGCCGTCGGCATTCATCGACACTTCTTCCGGAAACGACGTCCCGGAAAGATGTCCGGATGTGAGAATCACAGATACTGAAGGCGAAGTATGCTTAATCCTTCTGAGCAGCTCGGCACTGTTCAGGCCGGCCATTGCAACGTCGACGAAAACAACATCGAATACATCGTTTCTGACTATTTTCAACCCTTCCAGTGCGCTGGTTGTCGTTTTGACCGCAAAGGTGGTACTCCCCTTGGCTGTCAGCGCCTTGACTATAGATTTGAGGATTATCTCTTCACGGTCTATGGCGAGTACTCTTACCGTCTCAGGCATGTCACGCAGGCAGTTCAATTACTATGGAAGTTCCCGTTCCTGTCTCCGAGGCCGCATAGATCTTTCCTCTGTGAAGTGCCACGATGTCTTTGCAAACGGAAAGACTTATACTCGTTCGTCCAATATCGCCG
>JAJYOS010000141.1 GCA_021796055.1 Bacteroidota bacterium | reverse complement strand
TAGCATCATAACACTCGTATGGTGCCTATTCGAACGGTACCTCCTTCGGTGTTCTTGTGTCCGCATCGAACGTCCAGTAGCTCCCATCTTCACACCGCACGAGGCTGTTGTAGTAAGCATAGATGGCCGAGACTTTCTTCAAACATTGGACCTCGACAGGAGTACAGGTACCGCGTTTCTCTAAAGGTTTTTCCAAGCCCCAGAACCAGACGGTGCCGTCCCGCTTCAAAGCGAGATTATAATCGTAGTTCGCTGAGATTGAGACAACATCGGTCAGATCTCCGACCCTAACGGGCTGCTCGCTGTCTTGAAATGTCCCGTCTCCGAGTTGCCCGAAATCATTCCACCCCCAAGCCCAGACTGTGCCATCTTGCTTGAGGATCACTGTCCGGCGATACCAAACGCTCTCGACCTGCGCGACGTCACGCAATCCCTTGAGAGGCCCACCTCTATTAGGGGGAGGAGAAATCTCACCTGGTATGGTAGCAATAACGTCGTACAGCATTCCATCAGCCTGTAACGCATAAACTTCCGAAATTTGGAGAACGGAATAAAGACCGGTAACCTGTTGCGGAGGGAGATAGGTTGTTGGCCGGTTGTGATCATGTTGGACAAACCAGACTGTTCCGTCCTTGCGTAGGAAATAGATTCGTTGGCGGATGCCTATGAGGAGAGATTGGATGCCGGGCAAACGTGAAATTATGGTTGGAGCTACCACTACCGTGTCAAATCCCGGTGGCTCAGAATAGAAAATATCGTCCCCCCAAAAATAGACGTTTCCATCCCTGTCAGCCGCGATCCCCATCATTCCATAGATATCGACAGCGATTGCATTGTGAATATTAAGAGCCTGAACGGGAGTGTCGCTCGACTCCAATGAACCAATGCCAAGAGTCCCGAAGTCACCAATCCCCCAAGTCCACACGCTTCCGTCGGGGCGAATGGCGGCCGAAACAAAATCGCGAACCATTGTGGGGCCGACAACTTGCTGGATTGACGGAGCCTGATCGGTCTTAGGCTCTATCAGATTGCATCCTGCAATCAAGACCACTAGTACAATAAACAGTAAATATCTCACTGTCCTACCTCAGAACGTGAAACGGACTTCCGGCGAACATGGCAGATAACGTCCACCGCAAAAAAGTCGTGCTCTTGCCCGCTATTAATAATTGCGTGGCATCTAACTCGCGGGCAAGAGCATGAAGCGAACTCCATGGTATATAATAATTGAGCGTCTTTTTGGGGCATGTTATACGCCGCTTGCCCAACGCTCATGCGTTAACCTTGTAGGACTGTCGCACGAGCGATACAATGTACTCCAATTCATCGTCTTCGGTGTAGGTCCTGACTTCTTTACTGATCTTGTCCACCACGGCGCTCTTTTTTGAGACGGTATTTATGGAGGCGACAGCTTGCGTTCGCTTGTGCTCATCGAAACGGACGGTGTTGTTCGCGAATCGATGGACTTCCCAAAGCTCGATCGGTAAATCCTTGAAGTTGATAGCTTCGAGCTGGTAGGTGGTAAACGAGGGTGCTATGAACATGACTTTGGATTGTGACCAATCAACGTCATCTCTTTTGAGAGCTGCCCCGCATTGTTCATTGTATTCAAGGATGAATTCGGCTTTGTTGTTGAGCATAAGACCAAGGTAACTCATTCCCTGATCGACGACGGAGAAGTTACGGTCGCGCTTGTTTTCAATTAATGCAAATGATCTTCCTTCCTCGTCAAACGCCAGGGTATCAATGCGAAGACCCCCGACTGCAAACTCGCCTCGGACAAGCTGAAGGCCAAAAAGCGAGCCCATATTCCCTTCGACAATCTCCTGAATTTCTCTCTCGACCTTGAATGGGTTCTCCTTGATTGGCTCGGCTTTCTTGTCAGACAACTTATAGAGTGGCATAACCACGACCTTTCTTAATTAGTTCGGGCAAATGGCATATAACGTCTACGGCAATCACGTCGTCGCGCGCATCCTTTCTTGGAGTAGGATAATGAGCGCGCGATGAACCGAGCACGAGAATATATAATAATCGAGCGTCGTGATTGCCGTTGTTATCTGCCGTTTGCACCTTCCTAGCCAATCTCATTGAGCGACGAAATGACTTTCCAAATCGGGACAAATTGAATGACGTGCCGACTCTCCGTTGCCTCCTTGGGACGGGCCAGGATTCCAATCACACGGATACCATCAATGGATTTAATCCATCCTCCCGAACCGCTCATTCCGCTAAGGTCTCGGCTTCCTACAGTTGCTTGGTCGCCTTCAAGCTTTGGGAAAGCAGCCGTGTTTGCAAACAATAACTTCTTTTCAGTAAAGTCACCTATTAGAGAGTCCTCGTCAACATCTACAAGTGGCCCTAGTGCCGTGTAGATGGGCAACTCTGCGTAGATAGAACTTGAATCGACCTTTGTAAACTCGGCTAAATAGCCAGGGACGCCGAAGATAACCATGGCATTGCTAAGATTTCTCCTGAGAAGTTCCGAGGTTATCGCCGATGCAGACGATAGATCGATTGCAGACTTCTTAGCTACCGAGAGGTCGATTCCGTCTAAATCGAAAAAGGCAAGGTCATGCTGTGGAAATCTCTGAATTACCTTTACCGCGGGCACTTCATGAAGTTCAGACCGAGGAATCATTGGTTTGTCGAGTCGTTCAGCTCCCACAAAGTATTTGGTGCCGTCTTTAAGAACGTGATTGCAAGTAACACCGATGGATCTTTTGCCATCACGAGAAAGGACATATAGGCACGATCCAAGACCAACGAGTGTGCCTGAATCATCGAATCGAATTAGAGTATCTGTGCTGGGTTGAGCAACTTTCCGCACCTCATTCAAAACCTGCTTGGCTTCTTCGTCACTTACTGGCATCGCGATTTTCTACTTTCTTGGATGCAAATGTCGGATAACGTATGACGGAACAAAGTCGTGGCGCGATCCTTCTTTTGTTATCTTCGCGCCACGAAGCGATTTCCACATATACAATAATTGAGCGTCTTTGTTCCGTCTGTTAGCCGCAGCGCAGCCGATAAGATTTCTGAAAATGCTTGAGGCCTTTAGCAGGGATAGCGCGGCACAGTGTTGAATCATGGGTTCGTCACGACGAAGAACTTAACGGTGCTTATAGGAGCAACTCCTTGTTCCCATGCCCGCGATTGATTAAACGTCATGGTACATTCGCCTTCTTTCACAACTCGGAAGTAGAATGTTTCAACACTAACTCCGCCAACCACGTTCTTAGGTGCTTGAACAGTTGGTTGAGCATCCATGGTTACAATGGTCGAATCGCTGATTTCGTATTTCCATTGGTATCCACCGTCCGCATCCAAATCTAAACGCAACGAGAACTTTTCATTTGGACTGGCAGTGAACGTTCCGCCGTTGATTGAGGAATCCAGCTGTGATTGGGTGGGGGCAGAGGAACGCGAACACCCAATCAATAACAATGTCAAGAAAACTAACCAGACATAGTAATTTCGCATTTGGGTACTCCTTTCTAATTTAGTGTTGCCATATTTCAAAGTCGGCTGCGTTGCGGCTAACGTATTGCGCAAAAAAGTTCGTCCCGTTTGGTAGTCCATAAATAAATATGTGTGCCATCAAGTAACGATACCAAACGGGATGAAGCGAGTTCCATATATAGAAATGACGAGCGTCTTTGTCCGGTTTGTTAGGCGCAGGCAAAGTCCGGTATCGATCGCGTTTTGCGGCACAAGGATGAACTTCATTGTCGCAGTGAGTGTCTTCCTTCGTGGAACTATTGGGGATAGTCGATCACATTGTTCTTCCCACAGATCCTCTCGGATATAGCGCAATTGCCTCCAGCTTATTTCCGGCCGAGGTGAAACCGAGCAGAAACAAGGCGCGCGCAAACTTGTGTATTGCGAGGTTTGTAAACAGCGCGATTGGATTGTGAGCCGTTTGTTTAACACGACGGTCTAGGGAATACTTCAGCTCTAGCAAGTCACGTATCTTATAAGTGGATTCTTTTATCTCTGGAGATACGTTCACAAGCGATTCAGCAAGAACTCTCCAAATTCTCTCGTATTCAACCGCTTCCTTGCGGGCATTAACGTCTGGATTCACACTTGGAGAGAACAAATACTCGCATTCCCAACGGCCCTGTTGGTCAGCAACCATTGTTACTATCTCGTTGAGATCGACGGGGGAAAGTGACTGTCCCTTGACGAGGTCGCGAACAATTCGATCAAAATACTCTGACCGCACGAATGGGTTGTCGATGTCTGCTCCAAGCCCGTGCAACTTGTCGCGTATTCGATCTTTGACTTGTTCTCCCACAATTAATCTCTCCTTAGTTAGTAACGGGAAACGCGTTACGAAATGGGTCTTTGCTTGCGCCTAACGTCCCGCGCAAGAAAGTCGTCCCGATTTGCCGCTACAAATATTGCGGAGCATCCACGATGCGGCAAATCGGGATGAAGCGAACTCGAAATATTATTCATGATGAGCGTCTTTCTTGCGCGTGTTAGGCGATGTGGCGGCGTTCAGCCTTGTCTTAGCCGATCAATTTCCATTCTTATCTCTTCCAGTACTTCTGGATTTCCAATTTCCCCGTCAAGACTGAAAATGACGAAGACCTTCCCGCCATATGTTTGAGTGAATTCTTCGAAGCTTGCTTTCATCCGCTCAGTGAGCGAGTATCCGCCAAAATTGGCTCTTGCCGTCACGGGCTTCACTTGAATACCGAATGCTCTCTGTTCCACCCACCCTAAGTAGTCAATATCTCCTGCGTGATCTAAATGAGGCGAGGACTCCTCGAACCTTATTTCTGGAAATTTCTTGCCCAATCCATCGGTGACAACAGATTTCTCGGTGACATAACCGTCATAGGTGCGGTGAATGGTGAGACTGTAGACATAGTCCACGCAGTCCTCGATGGTCAGAGTCCTGAATGCTTCCTGCCATTGTGGGATAACGAACTCCGTGATCTTTGTGTATAGCCGTTCACCAAGCTCACGTAAACTTTCCCTGGTAACCTTATTTGGAAACTTGGTTTTCGTGTAGGCATGTTCAAAGTACCAGCGCTCCCATTCCTCGAATGACCGTGGTTGGCATTCCCTGATAAGAGCCATGACCTCGCCAACCTTGTTGGTCTTGGTAAGGCCCCATCTTCCATTAGAATAGTTAAGAACCATCTCTTTCGTCCCGAAGTCCTTCGAATACTTGTCAGGCATTGCGTCCCGTGTTTTGTTGTTCGGTAGTGTAAGAAATGAATTTGTCTTTCAATCTGTAGGCGCGAACACTATCAACATTAACAAGGCCGGATTTGATCAGATGTGCATTGACGAACGTCTTGTTCTTCAAATACACATACGCCAACAAATTTCCAGTATCGTCCTGCTTGTCCCTGTCAAATTTTAGAAAGACCTTCTGACTTTTTATTCTCTCAACTAGAAAGTCCATGGCCTGCGCGCGGCGGGTTGGATCCTCGGTTACTCCGATAAGTCTGATTGTAAGCCCTTCCGCAAGTCGAAGAAGTTCAGGGCTAATGATATCTTTGACGGTGTGGTATTCCGTCCTCTCTCCGCTATCCCCATTTTCAATTTTTGAACCAAACTTCATCTTCCTCGGATCAATTTTCTTGTCTAGTTGGTGCGGGTCAGTGAACTTGTACGGAAGGGAATCAACGCTCCTTTCACTGATGTTCTGATCCTTGTCCCGCGTAATGAAGTTGTAGGTCACGTCGGCGAAAATGTCATGTTGGGAGATTTGTAGCCTGTCCTTGATGATGGGGGAAAATGTGGGGTTGATTTCGTAGCCAACCGAGTTCCTGCCGAGATTCTTTGCAGCTAGTGACGTTGTTCCGCTCCCAAGAAAAGGGTCAAGGATTGTATCACCAACAAACGAAAACATCCGGATCAATCGGCGAGGGAGTTCCTCCGGAAACATCGCAAGATGTTTGTCTTGCTTTTCTCCGGCAAAATTCCAATGACCCGCAAAGAAGGTATTCCATTCCTCAGTGGTGAGCTTTGAGAGTTCCTTCGCTTCCCTGTCAATCTTTGGCGGCTCACCCAATTTCTTGAAAATCAAAATAAACTCGTAGTCAATCTTAAGGATTCCATTTCGAGGATATGGAAAGGATCCCATTATGCTTGCCCCACCAGTAGTATTAGTCGTGGTCACCTTCTGCCAAATTATAGCCCCCATGTAATCCATCCCTACGGCCTCACAGAACTTCGTGATCTCAGTTCTAATCGGAATGACTTTGTATCGTCCGTAGTAGACAGACCGGGCAAACTGGTCACCTATGTTGATGCAGAGACGGCAACCCTTATGTAGAACGCGAAAACACTCCATCCAAACCAAATTGAGATTATTGATGTAATCCTCATAGGAATCATGAAAACCAATTTGGTTCTCGTCTCCGTAATCCTTGAGTTGCCAGTACGGTGGTGAGGTTATTATCAGGTGAACAGATTCATCGGGAAGCTCCGTCATCTTTCTAGAATCTCCGATGATGATTTTGTGATTGGTGGCCATGTTTTTGATCAAATATACAAATTACTCAAGTGAGTTACGGCTCCTTTTTTGTCTTTTTGGGGAACGCCGCCATTTCGCCTAACGTTCATCGGGAAGAAGTCGTTGCGGTCGCCCGCTATAAAAGCTGCGAAGCATCGAGAGCGCGGGCGAACGCAATGAAGTGAGCTCGACATATACAAATGACGAGCGTCTTCTTCCCGATTGTTAAGCGCAGTTGCCCGTTCCATCATTTGAGCGACAGAGTTCCGCTTTTATCATGGTACGCTACATTAATGCTTTGAAAAAGTTTTGGACTGCGTTGAATCCGAAAGGCATTAGTCTGTTTATGATTTTCTTCATAGCGGGGTCTTTCATCATCTCGGCTACTAATTGCTGTTGCTGCACTTGCTTTTGATAACCTGGCGGTAAACTCTCGACTTCGTTCATGCGTCTGTTCCAATATGGAGCGTTTTGAGACAGATCGTGGAGATCGTAGCGAGTTAGTCCTGTATCAAAGTCAACAAGATTAACAAGCATTGACGCGATGGGGTTATCTTGACTTCCGATGATGTCGGATAACCTAAGCGTCTGAACAAAATAGTAATAATAGCCATACCCCGCTACACAGAGAAACGCAATCAGGAAAAGAAGCACTTTGGTTTTATTCTTCATTTAATGCTCCATCACGCTATAGCGGACTTTCGTACGTGCGAACGTTGGAATAGAAAGCTACGCAAGTTACCAACTTCGTCTTTCACGATTTTGCCGTAATATTTCCTCAGTTCTGTTTCTCTCTTGCTCCGAGGCTTTGTTCTCCTCAAATTGTTTTTTGGCACTTTCGATACTTGCATTAACTTCATTTTCATCGAAAGTGTGGCCGCAGAAACGGCATACTTTGGCCTCAAAGTTAATCACTTCAGCGCATTTAGGGCACTTCTTTGTCATGCTAGCGAGATCGAATATGGGTTCTTCTCCCTTGCTCGTGGCAATTTGAAGTGTTGGACGGCCTCTATTGGTGGATATGTTATAGATGTTTAATGCGGCGGTCGATAGAAGAAGCATAGACACTATCCAGAATCCAGCCAAGTAATCTATCCCAGCAATCCCACCCGCTTGCGAATTGATACGTATGAGTTCTACCAACATCAAAATGAAACCAACACCTCCCGAAACGGCGGAGAAAATATAGCCAGATTTCCCTTTCATAAATGCGAACCCAATTCCAGTGAGGATTGCTATCAAGCAAAGAATTGCTAATGCCTCAGGGTCGCTGTTCTTCGCTCCGAACGCTAATTGGAATCCGCTTAGTTGTGAGCTTTGGAAAAGAAATGATGCTCGCACAAACGGCAGGAAAAAAGATAACACGGCTAATGTAAAAATAGCTGCCGAATACTTATTGAATGATTTGCCCATTCTTGACTCCATAGTTGTGGGTTTGTTTAGCTCCATGGCAATTCCTTCTGCTTTAGACTGTCGAGCCGAAATGTTACTACGATAACCAGCAATTTTGCCCTGAGTGAGATTGCTTACCCGCGATAAAAGAGTTAATAAATGTCGTCTATAATAGACACCGCCCGAAGCCGCACCAACAAGCAACACTATAAGAACGATATGAAACAAGGTAAAGAACCCTTGAGGTGAAATTACCGCCGCGTTGACAAAGTAATCATCTGGAGTGAGGGGCCGTTCGACCTCTAACTCAGGATTTATCGTAAAGGTTCCTTCAATTGTCACCTTGTCACCCTCGGAAATATTTTTCATGCTACCACGATAAATTACTCTGCAACTTCCGCCGCCGTCGTCAACAAAAAATTCGTATCCTTGACCGTACACTGGATGTATATTTTTGATTTCCCCAACTATCGTGACTGTTCTGTAACTATATTTACTGGCAAATGCCTGCAAATCTTGAACGGCGACCTTCCCACAGTTTGCTTTATAGGATAGTGCAATCGCTTCACTCGCGAGTTGTTGTGAAGCGGAATAACCATCTGTTCTCAAAGAGTCCTCTGATTCTTTGAGTTTACTTTCGGCAGTCGATATATCACATCCCAATTGCTTCGCTTCATCAAGGTCTTTCCTTGCTAGTGAAAGCCGATCAAACGAACTCTGGGCAATCTGCGCATAAGTCTGAGCGTAGATTAGCGATTTCTGAGCAGCGCCATACTCTCCTTTACTCAAAGAGTCTTTCGAGTCGGATAAAAACTTTTCAATTGGCAGAGTATTGACATTATTGTTTTTCAACTGTTGAATCGTATTCTCCATGCTTAGAATCTTGTTCCGAAGTGACTCTGCAAGTTGTGCTGGAGACACCTGAACAGGAGCATCGCTTTCAACTAACCGAGGACTTCCATGGTACGTGCCATTAAACGCGTTCGGGGATATATCCTTAGCCACAGACCCGTTTTGGGCAAGGTCGTTGAAATTGTAGTAGACAAGGAGACCATGGTCGGCGCCTGTGAGTTCACTGTTCATGGTGGATTTTATTTCGTCCGATGAAAGTGGGCGATCCCAAAGTCTGAATTCGTCAATCAGTCCACCAACCCTTTGAGAACTTGCATAGCCATTGTTCCACGTATGGTGATCGATAAAGATCGGTTCTGTGCTATTAACTGTGAGTGGTTGAGACGTTCTTGCCGCACCTTCTTCTACGCCGTTTACAAAGATTCTGATCGAATGACCATCATAAGTTGCGGCTATGTGGTACCAATTGCCCGCAGGATGCCACGAGGATGATACTTGTGCTGAGCCGAATTGAAAATCGCACCTGAACTGTGAAAAGCTTCGGGCATTTCCATTTTGATCGTCCTGATTTCTGGTGATCCATAAAAAGAAAGAATTAGTACCTTCACCCGTTCCAACAAGCCCCTCCGTCTGATTCCAAGTACCCAAATCAAAACTCGTTGGTTTGAGCCAAAGTTCGACGGAAATTTGGGTGAACTTTGTCAATCTTGGATCTGGTGGCAAGCTGATGTAATCGTTGCTTCCGTTAAAGAATATTGCGTGAGCAGTCGATTGAGAATAGGCCGCCTGAAGTCCAGTTACATAAAACAGAAGTAGCCAGAGCACGAATGGAACGCGTCGATCTGAATCTGCTTTAGAAACATTGTAATTAGCAATCATAACCAGTTCTCCTTTTCTTAGATTGAAACGGGCAATTGCGCTTAACGTCCGGTGGGAAAAAGTCGTCGCGCACTCCTTTAACGGGGTACTTTATGTGTGCGCGATGAAGCGAGTTCGACATATACAAATCACGAGCGTCTTTTTCCCACTTGTTATCTGTTCGTGCGCGGCGCATGGTATAGTGGAGACCCCCTTTATGCGAATGCTAAGATGATTGAAGTCACTATATAGGAACCGAGTGACGAGAACGATATGGTCGCGTTCTTTACAACAGCATCGGCTGGCATGGTGCTTTCGTCAAATAGGCCGTAGTCGGGTATCGATAGGTAGGCGGCTAAGAGGTAACCGAAAATGATTTTCACGACCAGGCCTGGGTCTTGCCACAATATCAGGAGATGAAGTAAATAGGCGATAGATACTCCCCACAAAAGGCAGGCGGGCACAGTAAATATGTTTGGGACCCAGTAAAGGATGTTCTTGGATAGGAACCAACCGAGTCTTCTGAAGGGGACGAGAGATAATATTGAAATGAGCACGAATGTCATTCAGATTATCCTTCTGGTTTAGCTACGCCGCGCATGACAGATAACGTCTCGCGCAAAAAAGTCCGTCCCGCTTTGACGCGATAAATGTGCGAAGCTCGACGGGCGCGGCAAAGCGGGATGAAGCGAGCACCATGTTATACAATAATCGAGCGTCTTTTCTGCGGTTGTTATACGACGCGGCGGGCAACTAAAGCAGCCCTATAAACTGTTCGACTGTCAGATCAGCCTGACGAATGATCGCCCGCAGCGTACCTCTATCTAATTCTTCATGATCG
>JAJYOS010000140.1 GCA_021796055.1 Bacteroidota bacterium | reverse complement strand
CTGGTTCAACGCGAACTTGCTCGGGAGGGAAGCCTTCACGCTGCCCGGCATATTGAGTGTCGCATTGAGTATCTCTCCAGAAGGTCCGGCAAGAGCCGAGCCTGAAGCTACTTCAAACGACAGGTTCGCATTCTTGTCAAGCGGCTTCGGAGACGAGAACTTCAACGAAACGAGTTCATCGTTTGCGTTCAGATTGATTGGATTCTTACCGCCGGTTGCATCAAACCAAGCAATCCTTACGTAGCCGTCTGCTGCGTTTACGACTGCCTGATCAGCATATGGGCCGGTTACTCCGACGAACTTTACTTGTTCGGACGGATATTTGATCTGCAGAGAGTACGCACCAACCTGCATTGCGCTCGCTGCGGTTACCGGTACTTCAAAAGATCCCGACGGACTTACGTTGAGAACGCCATCACTGTTAACATCGACGGAAGAGCTTACGGACGCTACCGTATTCTTCTGTCCTTTTACAGTCGATGCAGGCGTTACGCTGCTGTTGACGTCGCCGGTCATAATACCGGAGATATTCATCGTTGTGTCGGTTACGACATTGACAGAATCCGTTGTGAAGATCCAATCACCCTTAGCGAAGGAGTTGGTCAGACCAGCCCAACGACGCACGATCAACAAAGCATCCGTTGCGTCTGCGCTGCCGCTGTTGTTTACATCTGCTGCAAGAGCCTGCAAAGCATCAGGATGGTAGGTTCCGAGGAAGTCTTTGACTACCAACAGAGCCTGGGTAGCATTCGGACCACCCCACGCTGCGCTGGTTGTTGCAGTAACAGTGTACGTACCGGTGGGAACGTTGGCAACGCTATATGCGCCGCTGGCGTTCGTCGTACCAGTATACGCTGTGCCACCCGCGGTGGGCGTAATCTTTACAGTCGCGCCCGAGAACGGAGCACCAGTCTTGTCATACAGGACTGTACCACTCACTGTCAATGCCGGAGGTGCCACATTTGGCTGACCATAGGTGAAGATTGTGCCGTTCAACGAAATGTGACCGGTGACGCCGCTGACTCTGATGTCAGGCGATCCGTCAGCCAGGGTCGCATTTTGATAGTTCGCGTCGGTGCCGAGCATTGTCCACGGGTTTGCTACGCTTCCTGAGTCTCTCGCGATGAAACGGAGATTCTGGATCTGTGACGGAGTATAGCCCGCGTAACCCTGCGCCTGACCGTCGAGGTTGTAGACGTACGCGTTCGAGAAGCTGATATCAGGTTTCAGGTACCAGTAGAAGCTTGGATAGCCGCTCAACTGCTGCGAACCGTCAGCAATCGGGAATCCGTTGGATCCGGTCGGACTACGGTCGACAAAAGTTACAGCCAGGTTCACCCCAGACGGAAGCGCCTGTGTGAAGAACAACGTCATCGGTCGATAGGCTGCGCCAGTGCTGTCCATCGGATTGTTGCCGACAGGATACTGAACGTTGCTAACGGTTAGCGGTGCGTTGTAGGGCAAAAGCTTAGAAACAGTACCATAGATGTAGCTGGTGTCTGTCTTTACAAAGCCCTGGGTCGGCTGGCTGCTGTTGTTGCTCTGGGCCAACAAAACCATGTTGCTTCCGGTCGCCAGTACACCCTTGTCTAGATAAAGTGTTGCAGCGTTCGTTGCAAAATCTAGATTGCCACCAGAGATAGTGACACTCCTGTCCGCGTAGGTCTTGCCGATTGTGATATTGACCAATGCAGGAACTGTCTGGTTAGCTTTCAATGTCAGCATCGTGTTCGCGCTTCCGCCAAAAGTTACAGGCGCTGCGCCGACTGCTGAATTAACAAAGAAGCCTGCGCCAGCGGATTGAACGACATCGCTGAGCACGGTAAGCGGGCTACCATTGATATCCAGATTTCCACCCTGGAGCGTCAGCACACCACCAACGGTCAAGCCGGCATCGAGTTTAACGGTAGTTTGGACAGTTACGTTGCTTGTAACTGCAGTGTGGGAACCGCCGGAGATTGATCCGAGCTCCCGCGTGCTCGTGCTGGAAGCTCCATCATATACGATATTGATGGGCCCGAGCGTAGTCAGGTTCTGATCGAGGGCGGTAGTCCCGTTGATTTGTAGGACGAGGGTTGCACCGGAAGCCATAGTTACTTTGACTCCGGACGCCGCACCGTTACCTGTCGTAGCATAAAGCGGATCTGCGAGCGTCAATGTTCCGTTGACCTGAAGGCTCTTCTGAAGTGCTACACCGGCGCCGCCCGTTGATACGGTAACGTTGGTTATGATGTTTGTGGAAGGCACTTCAAACCCGGAATTAATAGTCGGGGTTGCTGCCGTCGAATAAATGAGGTTTATCGAAGTAGCGCCGAAAATCAGGGCTTTGTCGAGTGCGTCGGCATTACCCTGTCGCTCGATTGTCGAACTGTCGCCCATGGCAAGCGAGCCGGTCGTTCCGATCGTGAGTGAGCCGCCAAGAGTCAGATACTTGTTGACCGTGAAAGTATCGGTGGTGGCTTTCGAGGCGTTCGCCATGATGTCGAGGTTATCGACTGCGAAGCCCTTCCCGGGACTGAAAGTCAGAGATGCATTATTAAACTGCAAAGCACCACTCGACATCGTCCAGCCTCCGGCAGCGCGTGTGAATGCACCCACCCCGCCAATGATCTGGAGGTTATTGATACCGAGGTTGATTCCACCTGCAGTCTGGGTCAGCGTCGTAACCGTAAATGTTCTCGCTGTAGCGTTGTTGGATGCGAACGTTACACTGCCCTTAGAGTTGACTGTCAAACCGGTTGCAAGTGTATAGTTCAATGCAGCCGTGACGGTAGCAATGCTGTCTGTCATCGCAACCGCGCCGGCAACAGTTCCCGCCGTGCTTGCCGCAGTATACGTTGGACCAGACAACGTAAGCGTACCGGCAACTATGCTCACGTTACCAGATGTATGCGTGATGGCACCGCTAACAGTGACAGAATTGTTGACGAGAACCGCCGCGCCTGCGCTCTTGAATACCAGGTTCGGTACTGTCAAGGATGTGCCGGGCGTCAATGTCACCGTGTTAAGCGCGCTAGCGTTCAACACCAATGCGCCGGTACCGGTGACAGTTCCGGCTCCGGTCCTGTTGTAATCATTCGCTCCGCCAAGACCGTCTTGAGTGTAATTGAAGCTCGCGATAGCCAAGTTACCCGCGCCCTGTGTGGTTTGGCCTGTAACTTCAAGGTTACTTCCAAGAGTGAGGGTACCACCGGTCATAGTCACAGTACCGTTAAGGACGTCACTGTTTCCGCCGCGGGTGTAAGTCAGGATTCCGCCGACCACAACGACGTTGCCGGTGTGGTTCGAAATGGTGGACCCCATAATCGAAACAGACGCTGTCGGTGATGCACCTGCATTTCCTACGGTCAAGTTGCCGGTTAATGCGGCATTGACCGAATTCATTGCGATGGTTGCACTTGCTCCGGTTGCGACGCTCGTGTTTTCAATCGTCACATTGCCTGTGATGGCTTCGAGGTTGTTGGACATAAAGGTCGAACCATTCGCGGTCGGTTCGAAGTCGAGGTTTGCAATCGTGTTGGCATCAGTAGTGATACCTGAACCGTTCAGGACATCGCCTGTGCCGGTTACAGTAAGGAGACTGGCACAAGTGATTGTACCCGCGACAGTGCTCGTGTCGTTATTGCCGGCTAATGTTATAGTATTCGCCGCTGAACCGCCGCTAAGCACTGCACCGGTTGCAACATTCAACGAGCTGTCGATCGTAACGTTGTATGGTGCAACACCATCAAACGCGAACAGCGCGTTCTTGCTGAGGTTCAACGCGCCATTGATGGTCACTGCGGTGCTGCTCGTGAGAGTCAGAATGGATGTCGTAGTCGAGATTGTCAGAGTACGGACATTCGCCGCATTGAATTCGGTAGTTCCCGTGGCTACGCTGAGCGGGCCAGGAAGATTGCCGATATAAGTTAAATCGTATTTCACGTTGGCTGCGTCGAAGGTGCCAAAGGCACCACCCGCTGCCAGGAAAGCACCGTTACCGGGAACGACATTACGAATAACGCTCGCCGAATTTCCCGTCGGACTGAAGTCGAATGTGGCGTTTACCTGCAGCGTACCGGAATTCAAAGTTAAAACACCGTTGAAGTCGGCGTTCGATGTAACGTTGGCAGTATTGCCGCTGCCCACGTCGACAGTGATATATGAATACGTACCACTGCCGCCGATAGTTATGCCATTTGCAGCAACGCCACCGGAAACAATATTTGCGCCGCCGAGGATCACGCCGCCGCCGCCAGTGGCAGTGTAGGATCCGAGATTATTCATGCTGGCACCTGCAGCGTTCAAAATGATATTCAGAGTACTCAACGCTACATTCGTGCTGGCATCGATAGTAACGCCGCCGGAGACACGGATCGAAGCTCCAAGGGTTATAGTCGCATGAGTATTCAGGAATTCAAGGCTGGCGACCTGGAAGTTCGGGCCGCTATTGACAGCCTGTGCCGTCGTGCCGTTGAACTTCAAGAGAGAGCCGGTTCCAGCTGTGAAAGTACCGCTAGTCCTGTTGAAATCTCCCGCGACGTCGAGCTCACCGCTCGCACCGCCGCCGAGAACGATGTTGCCTGTCTCTGTCAAGGACTGCACACCGATTATCGCTCCATTAGGAACATCCATCTCGCCAGTGACAAGAACATTTGCGGCCGTCAAGGTTCCTGTGAAAGTCGTAACTGATAATGATGCAATCGTGACGTTTGGAAGCTTTCCTGTTCCCGCCAGGGTCACCGCCGCACCGGTAACGCTGAAACCACCGACAGAACTCGAAGTGATTGTGCCATTGTCAGTGTGCCCGATGCCGGTTCCAGAAAGTGTGACTGTATTAGCCCCAAGGTTGACGGTCCCGGAGTTTGTGAGCTGGCCGGTTATCGTCAATGGACCAGTAATGTTGGCGACATCTGTGTTGGCGCCACCGTTATTGCTCAGCCCGCCGATGGTACCGCCGGCAAGATTCAAAGTGCCGCTGGCATTATTGTTCACTATATTCAGCGTGAAATTCGTTTCAGATACATTGCCTATTGTCAGCACGCCTGCCGCGTCATTGCTTGCGGTGACAGTTTGAGTACCTCCGCCAGGGTTGCTTAACGTAACTGTTGAATTAAAAACGAGGTTGCCACTTGATCCATTCTCAGCCATAAAACCGCCGAGAGCCTGAGCTCCCACCCCATTGGCTGACCAAGTGACCGCGCCGTTGAAAGTGATATTGCCCGCGACTTGATTGAAGACACTTCCTTCAGCGCCAGTGGCAACATTGAGGTTCACCGGTGCCGAGAAAGTCACGGTGCCCGTTCCAGCATTAAGGATCTGGTTCGTCCCCATAGCAACGGACTGGCCGAATGTTGCGTTGCCGCCGTTGATGGTTATGCCACCAATCTTAGATATTGCATAAGGGAAAGTGACTGATGTGCCTGAAGTCTTGCTCACCGATATAGTGCCCGTGCCATAACTCCCATAGTTGGCTTCCGGTCCGGCATTAACGTTTCCGTTGTCTGAATACACAAGGCTAACGTTGTTGCCGCCAATCGATGGTGCCTGATTTGTGAAAGCCGACGAGGCATGCATCGTGATAAGATCGTTTGCATTTGTCAACTGAACAGCGCTTGATACGCCGATGCTAACATTACTGCTTATTGGTCCTGTCGCAGAGCCGAGGGTCATAACGCCTGTCGCAATCTGGATGGACTCCGTTCCGCTGGCCTCAGTAAAGGTCAGGGTTCCGGCGTTCACTTCGAAAGTGAACGTACCAGCAGTTAGACTTACAATGGTATTGCTGTTCAGGGTCTTGAGCTGGATTGTCAACCCGGACGTAAGATTGGCGTAATTCGCGGTGCTGATATCGATATTACCACCGGCATTATCACCACCATTATATGTGCCGGCAGCAATAACAAGTGTCCCGTTATTCGCCAGAGCAGTCAGTCCTGCATCGATAGTTGCTTTTGGTCCCGTGCCCGCCGGACTATTCGTCGGGTTCGCACCGGTATATGTGTTCGAGCCGTTTGTCACGTCCACGTACACCGTATTGAGACCTTGAGCCATCGCGAAACTCGCCGCAACTAAAACGGCGAAGACGCTCATCGCGAGACTCCGCAACATGGTCAGTCGGCTGAACCGCTTGAAACTGAATCGGTTTTCTAACATTGTACCTCCCATGATGATTACTATTTCAAATGATTCCACAAACGGGAAAACCTTTGGAGAGACGCATAATCCCGGTAGCCCGTTCTTTACCTTCGTTACTAAAATTTGTATTCCCTAATGGTGCACAACTCTTTGTATCAAGTTCCATCTTAGTCTGAAATGAAGTGTTCCATCTCCTTAGATTTCAATGACAACTCACATACGCCGCATCTTTTTTTTGACTGAGAAAGAGAGATCTCGCATCCCATTTTCTCAAATTACCAGTAGTATTTTAACTGGCTTCATCTCCTATCGACTTGCAAATATTAACCTGTATGGTGCAATTTGTCAAGCCTTTTTTCAACTTTTTTTGAGGATTGTCACATGGATGTTCCACGCTATCCCGTCCGGTGCCGCGGGGTAACACCTGATTTTCGGGATGCTTATCCATGAACTTGTTCTAAGTATCGCAAAAAGACATTCAAACTGCAAGAGGTGTGTCGGCTTTTCTTTCAGGAGAGTGAGGTTGAGCACACAAGAAGAAATTGGAAAATATTTCCTGAAGAGCAAAAGGGGGGCACCAGCGCGAAAGAGAACCAACAAAAGGACGACTCAAGGCGGGATCCATGGAGAATGACGGCAGACCCAAGACTTTACACGAGGCTCTCATGCTTATAAAGGAAGGGGGGCGCTAATCGCGGGCCGAGGCACCAGGTAAAATAATCACACCACACTTTACGCATTTGCCGCGGTCCAAAGCATCCAGGTCAAGCACGGGTGCGCGGTCCGAGGGTGTGGAGTTCGAAATCCCCTCGCCCCGCGGGGTTCAGTACCGTTCCGGTGATCTTGATCGCGCCCGCCGGGACCTTCACACTAAGCAGCTTTTCAAGTCCTTCTATTCTGATCACGAAATTCTTTCTGTTCATCAGATCAATGATCTCGCCGTGCAATCCGAGAAGAGGACCTGCGATGATTTCGGCGTTCATGCCGATGTAGTCTCCATCGATAACCTCGATGTCGCGGCCATAGCTCTCGACTATTCTTCTAACCGCTTCTACCTGCTCATCCGGAACTATGCTCGGTTTGCCGTTCAGGCTCACAAATTTCACGAACCCGTTTGCAAGATATACACAACTAAAATCCGTCACCGAGATTCTAACAAATACGTATCCGGAAAAGAGCGGAACCTCAACCCACTTTCTACGGTCACTCCACTGGTGCAGCTCAGTCTTCATCGGAAGATAAGTTTCGATTCCCCGCCTGTTGATGTCAGACTCTGCGATCTTCTCGTGTCGCGACTTCACGTAGATCACACACCACCTTTTCTGAGTATCCACTTTTCAACCTCATGTATTTTTGATACCGCAAAGCGCCGATTCCCATGCGGAACAGTTTGGAGTTAGAACCATCGATCCCGACTTCGGTTAACCAGGTGAACAGACAGCATATCAAGCTCCACCCGGTCCGACCAGGATTGTCTTGATTCTAATTATCTCTGAAGAGTAAGTCAATAGAGAAAGTGAACCGGGAAACGAGAAGATTACAGACCGGGCTCGGATTTGTTCGCGTCATCCAATCAAAGGCCAATGACAATGTTTATCAGCCATGGAGCGTACACAGATGTTTCGGCCTTTCACGAAGTTTTCCGACACACCCCTAAGTCCTCTCGTGCAGAGGTGAGTTAACCAGAGGCCTACCCCGAAGTCGCCTCTCTGCAACTTCGAAACTCGGAGCGGCGCGTTCCAGGTGAGGCTTGTATCGCGATCCAAAAACGAAGAGAACCAAATGCTGAAACAAGTTCATCGCGACCGCTCTGCCTGATATGGAACGGCATGCAGCCACTCACGCGGACGCGAACGGGAGGTGCGTCACAATTCGAATCGCGGCACCGCACCATCTTCTTCAGGTTAAGTTAACTTTCCCCACCGCGGTTAGGCCGGCACGCCGCTTAGCGGGAGTTGATCACCGGCCACACCGCCTGACAATCGGCTATCAGTTGTTCCTGGCGCTACTGTGCTTCTCTTCTTTATGCCCGTAATAATGATAGTAGCGGTAATAGCGATAGTATGCGCCGTAGGCCTTTGTCACATCAAACTCGTTCAGCACGAACCCGAGAATGTTGGCCTTCACCTGGCGTAGAGTCGCATGTGCTTTCTCCAGCACATCCAGCTCCGTCTTGTTGGCCTGCGTGACAAACACCAGTCCGTCAGCAAGGTTAGAAAGGATAGCGCCGTCAGTCACCGCGACGATCGGCGGCGAGTCAAAGACAAGAAAATCGAAGGCCGCTTTTGCAACATCGACGAAAGCCTTCATCGACTCAGACCCGAGTACCTCGGCCGGGTTCGGCGGGAGCGAGCCGGTTGTAATCAAGAAGAGGTTGTCTACAAATGTCTCTCTCACGACTTCCTGCAGGGCAACTTCGCCTTTCAAGTATTCGATTAGACCGGGCTTCCTGTCGACGTTGAAAAGCTTATGCTGAATGGGCATTCTGAAGTCCGCGTCTACGATAAGAGTCTTCATCCCTGCTTTTGCGAAAGTGATGCCCACGTTGCCTACCGTTGTCGACTTGCCTTCCTTCGGCAACGCGCTGGCCACCATCAGTGCCTTCACCGGCCTGTCGATCCGAGAATACAGAATCGCGGTTCGAAGAGATCTGTACGCCTCGGAGATGGGGTCGGAAGGTTTGTGATAAGTGACGAGTCCTAGGGAGACGGCAGCTCCGTCTTTGGCACCTTTCTCGTCCGATCTTCTCTTGCGCTCTTCCGTCCCGTGAATAACAGGTATCGACGCAAGTACTGTCAATCCTTTCTTCTCAAGATCTTCGGGCGATTTTACAGACCTGTCCATGTAATCAAGCATAAAGACGGCGCCGATGCCCAATGCCAGGCCCAAAAGAATACCGAGAGTGAGATTCAAAGGAATTTTCGGACTGACGGGCTCATTAGGCGGAACCGCGGGGTCAATGATCTGCACGTAACCAAACTGCGACTGCTCCGATATCTGCGCCTGTTGAAAATTTTCCTGAATCATAAGGAAGATTTTTTCCGCACTCTTCTTTGAGCGGTCAAGCTTAGCAAGTTCTATGGATTGCTTCGGTATCTTCGAGAACTGGACCTCATATTGATTCGAGATACTGTCGAGCACAACCTTCTGGGCATGATAGCCGCTCAGACGCAATTGTTCCTGGAGAATTTTGAGCCTGAGGTCCTTGTAGTATGCCGTGGGATCATAGCCCCCTCCCTGTCCCTGAGTTTGGGAGTTATCTCCGCCGCTGGCGGAAAAAAATTTAGACTTTATCAACTCTTTCGTTTTGGCTTCGAGCTTGGACCTCAAGTCTGCGATCTGAGAATCGATCTGGGTGTAGATCTGTTGATACACTTCTTTGTTGGCCACAATTGTGTTCTTGGATTTAGCGACATCCCTCTGTACTTCGAGCCGGGCTATTTGCTGCTGAAGAAGGGCGATATAGGGATCGACTGCGCTGGAGACATTTTCGGCAAATGACGGTTCGATCCCAGCTAGTTGTTTCTCGTATGCTGCAAGGACCTGCTGAGTCGCCTTCGCCTCGATGACCACATCGTCCTTCTGGGCCTGAAATGTGGTCATGACATTAATAAGGTTTTGAGATTCTGCGTCGAGCGAAACTATCCCCTGCGACTGCATATAGTTTTGCAGCTGGGCTTCAGAAGTATCGAGACTGACCTTGGTATCTGTCAGCTGTTTTTGCAAAAATTCCCGCACGTTGGTAGCCATGTTACGACTGGAGCTCAGGTTATAATCATAATATACTTTGGCATAGGTATTGGCGATGAATGCAGCCTCCTCTGGAGAGTGACTCTTCACGTCCACCACGATTATGTCGGAGTTGCGCTGGTTAGTAAACGATACTGCATTCGTGAGTCTTCCAGCAACTTCATCCACCGTTGCAAGCCGTCGAGCACCTTTCTTGAGATCGAGTTCAGGTGCACGTGCAATCTCAAGAGTGTCGGTCTTTCCTCCCTGTCTGAAGGTAATCTTCTGAAGAATCTGCTCAGCAACTTTTTGCCTCAGCTGGTTAGTCTTCAGGATTTCCATCTCATCCGTAATCCGACGCTCGTCGGATTGAAACGGCTCGACAAGATCATTAAGCGCAAACAACGACGAACCCGACGCGTTCTTGTTTTTCTGTATCAATATCTTGTTGGAAGCCTGGTATATAGGCCGTTGCATGAAAGTGTAAAGTACCGTGGCTGTCAGCGCCGCGGCGAAGATTATTATTACGGCCGTCTTCCTTCGGTAAATCTTCTCCAGGATATCCTGGAGAGACAATTCCTCGTCCTGTTGGGAAAATAAATGGGACTGATATAATTGGCCATTGCCTC
>JAJYOS010000139.1 GCA_021796055.1 Bacteroidota bacterium | reverse complement strand
AGGAAATCAAGGCCTTACTCGCCTACCTTAAGCTCATAGTGAACCCGCAGGACGACGCGTCGTTCCTTAGAATTGTCAACTTCCCCGCGCGCGGGATCGGCGACGTTACCATAGACTACGTGCGGAGCTTCGCATCCAAAGAGCAGAAGCCGCTGCTCGCAATTGTGGAACGCGTGGATGAGATAGTCGAGATACAGCCGCGCCAGAAAAACCAGCTCAAGCAGTTTGCCAGGCTCGTCAACAAATACAACAAGCTTAAGGACGAGCTATCGGTCGGCGAGCTATCTCGTTCGCTCACGGATGAACTCGGACTCATTAGAAGTCTAAAAGACGAGAACACCGTCGAGTCACAAAACAGGATGGAAAATATACAGGAATTTTTGGGAGGCATCGCGGAGTTTCAGACAGAGAATCCGGAAGGAACTCTTCAAGACTTCCTCGCCGAAGTTTCGCTCGTTGCCGACGTCGACCGATGGGATACCAAGCGCAACTCCGTGACGCTCATGACGATCCACGCTGCGAAGGGGCTGGAGTTCCCGGTCGTCTTCGTGAGCGGACTTGAAGAAGGGCTCTTCCCTCTCGGCTCCAAGGAGCAGGATGAGCTCGAAGAGGAGCGTCGGCTTTTCTACGTGGCGATAACGCGCGCGCAAAAGAAGGTCTACCTTTCTTACGCCAGGCAGAGGTTCCGTTTCGGTAAGCTCTCATATCAGGCGCCGTCACGCTTCCTCGCCGAGATTGAGTCCGACCTCCTCGACCAGGAACATGCAACAAGGCTTTCACAGCAGCGAACTATCTGGGAAACGACTTCGACTTTCGACACGCTTCGTCCTTCGCTGGAAGGCATCGGCACCATGGCACAGGAAGTGCCCCGCCCGCGGGATGTCGAGAAGGACCGCACAGCCGCACCTCATATAAGGATCGGGACAATTGTCGAGCACCAGTTCTTCGGCGAAGGGAAAGTCATCGAGATGTCGGGCAAGGGCGACAACGAGCGCGTAGTGGTCCTCTTCGGCGCGAACCAGAAGAAGCAGCTCATGGTGAGGTACGCGAATTTGAGGATAGTGCGATAATTGCGAACTCACCACCTAACCCCCTCTCTTAAGAAGAGAGGGGGTGCTAAGTAACTTAAACACATAGACGTTATCCCTTCCGTGAGACAGACGCCCCGAATACTTGAAGCTGATTCGAAAAACCTGCTTTTAGCCGCAAAAGATCTTTTCCTGGAGTACGAGAGGTCTCTTCCCTTCGACCTCGACTTTCAGAACTTTGACGAGGAGGTGTCTCATCTTCCCGGCGAATATTCAAGACCTGACGGGTGTATCCTTGTCGCGTTAGTTGGCAAGAGGCCGGCGGGTTGTGTCGCGCTGAGAAAGCTTGACCAGGATATCTGCGAGATGAAGAGGCTGTACATACGCCCCGAGTTCAGAGGGAGGAGAATCGGAAGGAGAATGGCAGAGACGATCATTGCCGGAGCAAAGGAACTAGGTTACAAGAAAATGCGACTCGACACCGTGAGCGGTATGACCGGGGCGATCGCGCTGTACAGGTCGCTGGGATTCAAAGAGATTTCGCAATACCGTGTTAATCCCCTGCCCGACGCTATGTTCTTCGAGCTTGACCTCGTGAACGAAAAAACGACCCAGTCCATAAAGAACGGCTGACGACAAAACGGTTAATTAATACTTTCGGGCAGACGAACGGGAATTCCACAACTCTAGAAGATTGTTCGCCAAGACAGAACTCCATACGACTATTCTCAAGAAACGGGTCTGCCCCGCTTGATTGCCGACTTCATTCACTAAAAGTGAGCCGCATCAGACAAGCTTTCATCTGATTTCACCGTTTGAATATATCTGCACCTTCCTCACGAACTCGAGCTTCTTCCCCAGAAAGCTCTCTGCTATCTCGTTGAACTTCTGCGGGAAGTCGCTGACGTAGAACTCGTAGCGGGGTTTGGACTTCTGAGGGTTAAGCATTTTAGAAGAAGATAGCAATTCAAAAACGGATTTCGCGGTTGCCTCGCCAGCGTCGACGAGAGAAACCACGTTCCCGAGAACACGCGATATCGCTCCTCGAAGGAGAGGGTAATGCGTGCAACCTAATATCATCACGTCGACCTTCCCCGTGAACTGCGAGAGATATTCGCGGGCGACAAGGTCGGTCACCTGGTGATCGAACATTCCCTCTTCCGCCAGAGGCACGAATAGCGGGCATGCTTGCGTCATGATCCTGCTTTTCGAATCGATGCGCCGAAGCGCAGAAGTGTAAGCCTCCGAGCCGATCGTGGAAAGTGTTCCGATGACACCGACCCCTTTCGAACCGGCAAGCTTAGCCGCTTCCTTCGCTGTCGGCTCGATGACGCCTATTGTTGGAACGGGAGAATAGGCGTGCACCACGTCCATTGCTAGCGCGGAGGCGGTATTGCATGCTATGACGATAATCTTAACCCCTTTGGATACCAGGAACTTAGCGTCCTGAACAGCATATTCCCTGATGACTTCGGCTGATTTGTTGCCGTATGGGACCCGTGCCGTATCGCCGAAGTAGACGATGTTTTCGTGAGGAAGGAGTTCTATAAGCTGTCGCACTACGGTGAGTCCTCCGATACCAGAGTCGAATACTCCTATCGGACTTTCCGGCCGGCACGACGATTCGGGAGAGATCACTTGAATATCAGCTCGGAGTCGATCGATTCATGTATGATTCCCAGAATATTCTCTCTGACACTGTCAAGCTCTTCCTGGGATGGTTTGGCGCCGTCCTGCCGCAGTATGTAGAATGTATCGACAATGCCATCCACTCTGGTGGCAATTTTCGCAAAGTGTATGTTAAGCTTCGCTTTAGAAATAGAAGAGGTTACCTTGTATAGAAAACCGAGGGAGTCGGGGGCGAACACCTCGATCAACGTGAAATCCTTAGTCTCGGAAGTCTGAACCGCGACCTTCACGTTTGGGTTCACCTCGTGCTTCAGCTTTCTTTGCCATTTCATCCTATGACGCTCGAACAGCTTTTCCGGATCGGTTTCGCCCGACAGGATCGCACGGAGGTCCGACTCTATCTTCGCCATCTGCGTGTCTGTAAGGTTCTTCCTGGTAATGTTGTCGAAGACGCGAAAGCGGTCGATGATTATGCCGTCGTCCCTCGTGAAAATGCTGGCATCGACGATGTTTGCATCGTTGGCGCTCATTGAAGAGCAAAACTTGGAGAGGAGAAACGGGGCGTCGCGGGAGATAATGGTAACGTCAGTATGCTCATCGCTCCGACTGAAATTTACATGTACCGTAACTCCCGCCGGAGCGCTCACGAAGTCCGACTCGATAGCCTCTATATGAGATACGATCTCATTGTCCTCGAATACAACGGTATAAAGATCGTTCTTGATTCCGCCGAAATGCCTCCGGATCGTTTGAGCCTTTTCAGCAGGCATCTGCTTGATAATGGCTTTCTCCTTCTGGCGTCGTTGCTTCTCCTGGAGCGATTCGATGGCCTCCCTGTCCAGCGCCTGCGTTACTATCTGGTAGGACTTCCTGAACAGCTCGTTCAGGAGCTGGGCTTTCCACTTCGTCCATACTGTCGGGTTCACAGCGCTGAGATCGGCATACGTCAGAAGGTAGAGCATCTTTAGCTGCTCATCGTTCGTAAAAATCCTTGTGAATCCGTAAACTGTCTCTGGGTCGCCGATGTTTCGTCGGAACGCGATCTGTTCCATCTTAAGGTGGTTGCGAACAAGGAAACCCACATCCTCCATGATGTCGTCGAAGCCGATGCGTCCCAGCGCCTTCTCGGCAACGTCTACACCGATTATCTCATGCTTGCTTATCGAGATAGGCTTCGCGATATCGTGAAACAGGACGCCGAGATAAAGCGCGTCGCGCCTCTTCACGCCCAGTAAGAGCTCACCCAGCACTCTGTCACTTTCTCCGACGCTCTCGAGGTTTTCGATTGCCGCAAGAGTGTGCTCGTCTGCGGTATAATAATGGTAGACGTTATGCTGGAAGAAGCCGATCAACTTGCCGAACTCCGGTAGGTACCTTCCGAGAACTCCAAGTTCATTCATCGATTTCAATGTGAAAGCGATATTCTTCTCTGAAACGAGAATCGATTTAAAGATTCCCGCCGCTTCTTCCGATCTTTGAAATTCGGGCTTGCTGAAGCTCTCCAGCTCGCGAGCTATGGTTTCATGGACATTCTCGTCGAAGTGAAGTCCTGTATCCGCCTTGTGTTTGAAAGCCCTGAAAAGGACAACCGGGTCGGTCGCAACCTCGCGCCTGAACGCAATCTGGTCTCCGACAAGCGCGTAATATTCGTCAAGATCTCTGGCTTCAATCCTCTCCCCATGCGGCTTCAGAACGGCCCGCATTTTATCCGACAGGACCTGGTTTAGCCTGAGTATCTTCCGCGCATGCCTGAAGTAGTCACGCATGAAGCTCTCGATGCCTTTGGTATAATCGGCGCTTTCGTATCCCATCTCGCCTGCGACTTTTTTCTGAATCTCGAAATCGAGGAGGTCGTTCAGGCCTGCGGACTGGTAATGAAGGCTTTGTCTCGTGCGCAATATAAACTCAAAGGCCTCGCTTGTGTGATTATACTGAAGCTGGTTTATGTAACCTTTATCGAATAGTCTCGCGAGAAAATCCAGGATTGCCGGCTGTTTCAGCTCATAACCCACCTCCGGAAGGAAATCGGGATACATATCCCTGTATATCCACAGGAGCGCATGCAAATCACGGAGTCCACCGGCGCTTTTCTTCAGGTTCGGTTCCAAAAGCGACGTTGACTTGCCGTATTTGTTGTGTCGAACGCGGATCCCGTCGAGCGTAGACTTAACAAAGCTTCTGTCTGTATTTTTCGAAACAAAATCCCTGATCGCGGATTCAAGCTTCACGAAAAGCTTTCGGCTCCCGGCCACGTATCGATATTCAAGTGTCGCCGCCCAACTGTCGTGGTCGTCTTTGTAAGTCTGGAGTACCTGTCCGACATTGCGGACCGAGTGACCTATGTTAAGTCCCATGTCCCACAGAAAATGCATGATGCGCTGTGCCAGGAAACTAGACTCGATTCCGCTTCCCACGATAAAGAGGATATCAACATCGGAATGTGGACATAGTTCCGCTCTACCGTATCCACCGACGGCGACAGCGGAGAGGTTATCAGGATTTCCGGCCTCTTCGACGGCTCTGACGACAGCTTCATCGACGGCGGCCGTCAAAGCCAGGGATACGTCCGAACCTTTTCCGCCGGATGCGTGGAGACTCTTCGCGCTTTCGCGCCTTGAGTTCAGCCTATCAATTGCAGTAGCGACTTCTTCTCTCATGATTTAAAATATAATCAAGGTGAGACTTAAAACGGAAGGATATCGGCAATCCGGTAACGGTACATCTTTACAAATGAAGAGAATCACGCACCACACACAAAGGATAAAGCAAGATCGCCACATATCGTAAGCTCATTAAATGATTGTCTTTGGGAATCCACGCTCCTTCTGTTTCTCGTATATGAGAAAACAAAGCAGAGCTTGCCACCCGGCAACCAACTTAGATGTTATTGGAAATCTTTTAGGGATGTGACGCGAATTAGGTCTTCGCGCTGCTCGGAGTCTCTAGCGCGGCTCTGACCTTCTGGATGAGCTGATCGAAATCGAAAGGCTTCTCTATAACCTCAACGATTCCCTTCAGGCCTGCGCGCTCCTCAGCTGTAATATATCCGGTCGCAATGAGCACACGGACATCGGGATTGATTATCGTGAAATTCTCAAGGACTTCCCTGCCCGACAGTTCCGGCATGTTCAGATCAAGGACGACGAGACTAATGTCCTCCCACTCGTTTTGATAAATCTCGAGGGCGGTCATCCCGTCTTTGGCCGTAACTACTGAGTACCCTGCCTGTTCAAGCAAGAATTCCGCAGCCTCCCTTATGCCCGCTTCATCGTCGACAAAGAGGATGCGACTGCCGTAAGTCGAGTACGGCTCGTTAAGCTGCGGCTGGCCCTCTCCTGTTTCACTAATCTCCTTGGGCGAAGTAGGCGGCAGGAAGATACTAAACACGGTGCCCTTTCTGACTTCGCTGTAAACTTTCAGGAAACCGTTGTGAGATCGCACGATGCCGTAGACCACGCTAAGCCCGAGTCCGGTGCCCTTCCCGGGCGGCTTCGTCGTGAAGAAAGGCTCGAATATCTTGCTCATGAGTTCAGGAGAAATCCCTTCTCCGTTATCCCTGACCATTATGTAAGCATATGTGCCCGGAGTGACCTGGTAAATATCAGCTTCCATAGGAAGGACTTCGCGCGTCTCGGTCCTGATGAGCAGTGTTCCGCCATGAGGCATGGCATCTCTCGCGTTGACAGCGAGGTTGAATATAACCTGCTGTATCTGGCTCTGATCTCCCTCGACATAGATGGGAGTATCCTGGAGTTCCGTCTCGATCTTGATAGTACGCGGGAAAGTCTCTTCGAACAGCGGAAGTGATTCCACAATTATCGCGTTGATGTCGAAGGCCTTCGTTTGTTCGAGTCCTTTTTGCCGGCTGAAAGTCAGAAGGCGTTTCGAGAGATCGCTCCCTCTTAGCGCTACATTGGTAATATTGTCGGCATATTTTCTCAGGTCAGTATTCTCCAATCTCCGCTGCAGAAGTTGAGATGACCCAAGCACCACCTGCAGGATATTGTTGAAATCATGCGCGATGCCCGCCGCAAGAGTGGCCATGGACTCGAGACGCTCGAACTGTTCGAGCTTCTCTTTCTCACGAAATTCGCTTGTGCTGTCAACGACAAGGGATTGGACGCCGATCTTGCTGCCAATATGGATGAGGCTTGAATATCCGGAAAGTGTGATGCGCCGGCCCGAAGCCGTAGTGCCATTCACCTGCCAGCGGTCGCCATTCTTCTCGCCTTTGGAGATCGAGCTGAAAACGTTCAGGAGCGCTTCGTGGTCCTTGCCATCCATGAAAACTGCAAGATCACTACCAGATAATCTGTCGACGTCGGTCTCAAGTATCTCGGCAAGTCTGGAGTTTGCGAAAATCAACCTGTCGTCGACCATGATGAAGCTGCCGACATAAGGATTCTCTACGATTCTCCGGTATTTATCCTCCGAACCTCGAAGCTCTGAGACCTTGTCCTGTACCTCCTTCTCGAGTCGCATTGACCACTTGAACGCGACGGACATTATTATGATTCCGCCTCCCATCAAGCCGACTACTAAGAGTCCGGCGAGCAGGAGGAGAGAATTCGTCGGCTTGTACAGGCTAGATATCTTTTCTTCAGGCTGGATAAAAGCGATGGCGCCGCGGAATCCCTGGAAATTTAGCGGAGTAGAAATGAGCAGGAAATATTCGCCCATTCCGGCTTTGCTTTGTCCTCTAAGAATCTTGTATCCTTCGAATCGCATACCGGACAACTCAGCCAATCTTGTCGAGAGACTCCTCGGATTGATTTCGGTGTCCGTAAGTACGGCGTTACGGAAGCTTTCTCCGATTTCATCCTTCTGGGTGGAGTAGATAATTCTCAGGTCGGGAGAAACCATCTGGAAACGCGCGCCGAAGTCGTTAAGACCTGATACGTTGCTGGAAATTAATCTCGTGACGTCCAATAGGGCGAACATGTACTTACTGACTCTGTATCGGCTTTGAGATCTGACCACGACAAGATACTGCAGATTTTTGCCGCTCCTGCCGGAAGTAATCTCGATACCATTGTCGTTCGATTCCTGCTGCGTTTCATCGAGGAGCCGGGAGACGAGGGTGTCGACACCAGCTGATCGAGGCCCATACAAAAGGCCGATCGATTTGGCGCTGTCCGCGTCGCCTACTGCTTCAATAAATGGTTTACTGCGTTTCAAATCGACCAACGCGATACTTGGATCTGCAGCCTCCTCCGATCTCTGAAGACGCAGGACAACATCCTGTAATGACGATCGAACTCTCGCCGCCGCGAGTTTTTCAATCGCCAGACCAGATTGCGCGTAAGTCTGAAGCGTCGCGGTCCTCAGGTCCTCGTAAAGGGATTGCGCGATTAGGAGAACCACAAAAATGAATATTGTTAGCCCGGCACCAATCAGATAAAGATCGCGAAGGACTCTTACCCTGAGCGCGTCTACATAGGTGGTCTTTACGTTTTTTAGAACTACCGGCAAGTGGCTTCGAATGAATCGGATGATCATGAAGCTCACTGCCACCGACACAGCCATAGCCACAACATTTAGAGACAGTCTTAGCCGGGGCTGCAATGTTAAGCCGCCCGCCAGACCTGCGGCGGCAAACCAAACCGCCGGCTCCACAAGGTAATAGGCGCCAAGAGCTCTAGTTAACTTCGCTTTCAGAACTGCGTGTTTCTGAGTGCCGAGTCCATACAGCTCTGCCGCAAACATGACGACGCCGAAGAGTGCCGCCTCCCTTATGACATAGCAGACCGCGCCTAGTCTCCAGTATAAAGGCCGGCTGAGACTTAGGAAGGAAGGGATGAGAACTATTAGAAAGATGACAACTGCGAGCTGGCTGATCCTCGCGGCTTTCTTACTTCTCGCGGTCGCCTCTGGCAGATTCGGCGACAGGAATGAACTTACCTTCATCGCACCTATAAGAGCTAGTACGAGTCCGACTGCTGTTCCTAAAGTGAGCATGAAAAACCAGAAGGCGTCCACTCTGCCGAATACAATCTCAAAGTAAATTTTTGAGAGGTACGAAAAAGTAAGGACAGAGGTCCCCGCAAAAAGCGTTGGGCTCCCTTTAGATCTTCCGTAGGATAGACCTATCCTGAATGCGAGATGAGTCAGTGAAGCAACAGGTAGGAAAACAAACAGGAAGTCGAATATGTCGGCAGCAATTGTCATTAAGGAACTAACCGTTCACCAGCCTTAGTATAGCCAGCGCAGAAGGCGTAATCAAGTGTTGAGGCATAAAAAAAGAGCATCCCGGACAGCCGGGATGCTCTTGATAATTCACACATAACGATCGACTTCAGAATCTGAACTTGAGAAAGCTTAGTGTCACCGAGAGGTTCTTTGCGCTATTGAACGCGACCACGTCATTGAACGTTCCAACGCCAAGATCGATATCCCAGAACGGCATATCGATGCCGATGCCTAGCGCCCATCGGAAACCGTAAGCGCCTCCGAATCCTACGCCTGTCCTTATCGGAAGAACGCCCACTGGCTTCCACTCCGCTCCAAAGTCAAGCTCGGGAACTGTTGAATTACCGAGGGAGTTGTTAAGCCCCTGGTGGTAATCCACCGCGAGTGTAAGCTGGCCAGGTATCGACGGGAAGACCTCATCCATATTTACCGCTGCGCCGAGGTTGAAGCGAGTTGGAAGAGGAGTAGTGAACCCAGACGATACGGAATCCCTGTTCTTGAAGAAATTCTTGAAAGCGTTATTCAGGCTGTCGACGTTGCTTGTCGCGTTAGGAACCCCGGCTTCGGCAGGTGAAAACCCGTTAAAAGTAAAAGAAGTGTCGCCGGAAGTTCTTATTGTATTCTTTGTCCACGATATGCTACCGATATCTGTGAAGCTCGCGCCGACCTTAATAAAGTCGAGAATCCTTGCCGAGCCGCCTAGATCAAAACCAAATCCGGAACCGGCAGGAGAAAACGGATTGAAATTTGTCACCGTGTCGCCGACATTGCTCTTCATCGCCTTTGATATCTCGTTGCTTAATATCCCGGCACGCAGTCCGTTGAATCCCAGCCCCACGTTAAATGCGTAGTTTGCGGAGTCAGTCTGCAGATAGCTGTTGTTCGACTGCGCTGAGGCATACGCGATACCGGTGACGTACTTCACTCCAATACCGACGTTGAAATTCTTCGCGATGTCCTTCGGAATCACAATCGGATTCGGAAGACTCATCGCAAAATCCGCGTTATAGCTTCTGTACCACCACGCTTTCGAACTAATGTTGTTCCACGAGAAATTGGATCCGGGAGCATTCCCGTTGAGAGCAAATAGTACGAATGAGTTGGGAACCGTCGCGCGCGCGCCTATCCGGTCGTCGATTGAGAAGCCAAGAGCGAAATCATTGTTCCTAACCGATACGCCCAAATCACGAATATTCACGTCGGTAAGCACAGTCCCGACTCCGCCAGGAAAAGCGTCGAGTATACTCTGCTTATCTGCCGCTGTCAGATACTTCCCGATCTTGTTGCCAGCGCTGTCTACCTGGCCGGTCCCGGTAAAGTAGTTGTTATAGAGATTAAGGCTCAAGAAATCAGTGCCTGCTCTCAAACTGATAGGAGCGAGTTCGACGACAACTTTGCCGCCCGAGTTCGCCAGCAGATTCGCGGGATTTGTGCCGATGGCGTCCACATCTGAAGACACCGCTGTAGAAACTCCGCCCATGGAGATGAGCCTGCTGCTCGCAATTTGTTGTGCCTGAAGGCTGAACAACGGAAGCAGGAAAAGGGCCGTAAGGACTAATATTCTCTTCATTTTCCCTCTCCTCACTTTCCGGTCAGGTTTTTGTCAACCTTGAGGGCAAAATTGCCGTAGACCCTCACGGAAATATCGTTATCCTT
>JAJYOS010000138.1 GCA_021796055.1 Bacteroidota bacterium | reverse complement strand
CTACTACTACATTTGCAGTGTCAATTACCCCCAGGGGGAGTTCGGCGGTAGCGCTCGGAGGGAGCGGCCCCGCGGGTCTCCTCAAGTAAGCGGCTATATTGGTCTTTGTATAGAACCTGCTGCTTAGCAGGGGACCGGTCGGGTTTGCCACGCCGGAGGTGTTATTGCTGCCGTCGTTGAAAGAGCAAATGTAGTAGTAGTATGAAAATCCTCTCCGTGCAGTTACGTCGTTGTATTCCTTAGTTCCCGGAGGAACCGTCGCTATCAGATCGAAAGTTGTATCGGGGGTGCCCACCGCACGGAAGAGCTTGTATCCCGCAAATCCGGGAGTCCCCTCCGACGGACTCGGATCCCAGGTGAGCGAAATGCGGTCGCCGCCTGAAGCCACGCTGAACATCGGCGGCGGCTGCGGGGGTTGAGGAATATTATACCCGAGTTCATAGTCCCTAACGGCTCGGCTGAAAGTTTCCATGATTGAGTCAGCGCCGGTCAGAACCCATGTGTCTTTGTAGACATTGAAGTCCGTTGTGGTGGCTCCATCCGGCAATGTGAATGGCCCCTTGTCACTTGGATTCTTGAATGCAGCCCACCATCTTCTGCCGATTTGCCAGCATGCATCCCGGCTTAGACCGTTAACACCTTCCGCGATTACTATGACCACGCTGTCCCCGGGGTTTATGTCCCAAGGCCCGTATGCCATCCATAGGCCCGTGCCGCCGCCGTCGTTGTGTACTTTCCACGGGTCAACCAGCGCCGGCGGATTGTAATGCTTCTCATAGAATCGCTCCGATGGACTACCCAGTCCTTTGTACGGGATTCCACTCAGCATCGCATAACAGTCTGCCTGCTGGGGAGCGGTAGATGGTGTCAGTGTCCCGAGGCCCGGATACGTGTCTCCAGCATGCCAGCCGAGAACGGCCGGCTGGTTGACGTCGTCAGTCCTGTCCGCAGTGGACTTGTCAACATGAAGTGTAACTATCCCGCAGAATTGTGGCGAGCATAGTCTTCCTGTTCCTGTGCCTGTGAATCCGCCGTCAGGCGAACCGATATTGTCGTACGGGTTCTCGGCCCTCTGTCCGGTCCACTCGAAACCGGCGCGAAGCCATTGGGGAATTCCACTCGCTTCAGTCAGGCTTGAAACTTCACCGGCGTGCTGAGCATAATTCTCTCCACGCCGCGAGGTCCAGCTATGCTTTCCATATTCCTGGTCGTAGCCCATCTTGTCCGCCCCTTCGCGGCAGACGCTGTAGCGGTTCATGAAACCGAACCTGAATCCCCTGACCGGAGCGTTCAGTACTTTCTGATTAGTGCCGTTCACATAACCGGTGTTCTTGAATGTGTACTCAAGTATGAAGTAGTTATCGTGGTACTGCTGACTGAACGCGAGCACCTTTCTTGTCATCGTAATGCCCATAGTCGTGTTGACGACGTTTGTGACAACGCGGTCGGCCACCTGGTTTGGGTCCACGGCGTCGACGTCTCCCGTATAAGGAGCACTTACGTCAATGCCATCCACATAGACAGTTGGGTTGGCAAATTTAGCTGTCTCCTTCAACTCGGTCGGGAAGACATTGGTCAGCGCGTAGCCTGAATTAATGGGGACACAGTAGTTGGCCCACTGATTCCCGGAAGCGTCCGTGAAGTTCTGGCAGCCTATCCACGTTCGCTCTATGACCGCGTTATCCTGCAGCAGATAGTCAGAGGGCCAGGTCAGGCCTTCGTAGTAAACATTGTTCCATGCTCTCTCCGACCCGATAGAGGTGAACTTGCTTTGAAGTGAGCCGACACGGATGTATCGCGTTTCCGTTCCGGTAAGTTGCGCCATCACTGGTTGCACGGCCGAAAAAGACAAAACCGCGGCAGCAAGAGCGAGCAGGTATTTTTGCAAACGAAACATCTTATTTCTCCCTTTTGTCATCGCAAAGATTGAACTCAGAAATTGAATCTGACGCCGATGCTGTAATAGCGGGGATTAAGAAACGCCATCGACATATTGTTCGGCATGTTGATATACGATTTCGTTTCTATTCTCCTGTTGTTAGCGGCCGTAATTGCCGGATCATTGTTCGGGTTCAGCTGGAGGGGATCATACGCGACTCCGAGAGGGCGGTAATCGCCAATCCTGTCGTTTCCTTTCTGGATTCCGGTTTCGAACGGGAAGCGGAGCGATGCCAGATAATCCTGGTAATCGTACGAGTCTACGAAGCCTGCAGAGCTGAGGTATTTGAAATTGAACACGTTCGTGATGTCAAGATAGACCTGCAGATTCAATCCGGAGCCCAGAAGTGAACGAATGTCCTTTGCGAGCCTCATATCCACATCAAAGTAATCGACCCATTGGACGTTGTTGGATACGCCGGGAATGTTGGTTGGGTTATACGTGGCGTGTGCCCCGGATGTCCAGCTGCCAAGGAAACTGAGGCTCCAACCTCCGAGTGGTTTTGTCCCGCCAAAAGTAGGACCGAACTCATCGGGTGTAACGATCTCGATGTTGGCTTTCGCATAAGGTTGGGGAACGGGCCTGACCTGAGGCTGGTTAAGCATCAGGTACTGTCGCTGCTTGTTTATGTCCTGGTAATACTGCAGCCAGCCGAAATAGCCTGCTGTAACGACGTCGTAAGTGTAGTTGATGAACCCCCTTACCCAGCCTCCCGTGACTTTCGAAAGAGTTGCCTCGAAACCACGAATGTCGGAGTAGTTGTTGTTCGTGGGGGTATAGTAGTTTACCGAAGTATTGACGCTCTGATAGAGGACATAGCCGGGTTGGTTGGATATGTCCTTGTAGTATGCGGCGAGATGCAGTAGAAACATATTGTATATATTCTGCTCGTAACCGAGTTCGTACGAGACTGTCTTCTCATAACTCATGTTAGGGTTCGCCATATAATCGACCTGCCCATTGGCCTCCCGCTGGATGGCGAATTCGTATTGCGACGACGGCACCGAAACGAAATGACCATAATTGAAATACAGCTTTGAGTTCTCCGTGATCGGATGAGAGATACCGAGCCGTGGGCTTATGTAATACTGTGATTTAGCTTTCTCTGCAGGGGCTTTCAGCGTAATGTTGTTGCCTTGTCCGGCAGTATAAAGCATGCTGTATGGATCAATATTATAGTAATCGGTGTTTGGATTAGCGTAGTCGAGCCTGACTCCGAGGTTGGCAATGAATCCCTGGAATTCCAGCTTATCCTGCGCAAAGGCTCCAAGCCGATAAGGAGAGACATGATATACCAGACTCCTCGTCCAGGTCGACATTGAAGGGCTGTAGGTACCGCTATTTATATTATCGTCATCATAATAGAATTGGAAACCTCCTTTAACTTGATTATACCTGTCAAGTTGACTTGTGATGCTGAATGACAGCGACGTGGTTGAGTTTACGCTCTTGTCGCGGCCCAAGTTCATCCAACCGCCCATGCTCATGACGCCGTCTATGGCACCGGTGCTGTATCCCCAATAGCCGAAGGGAGATTCGTCGACGTAATATCCGGGGACGACGGGTTGATATATTTTCGACGTGTCACGCGCACCGACCTGGAAAGTGTTATAGCGATTCTCATTGAACTGCACGGAGAGGTCATAAAATGTTGTGGGGCTCAAGACGTGCGTCAGCGAGGCGCCGAACATGTATCGGTAGATAGAACTCGGGCTGTAGTAATCCGGCATGTACAGGATATTCATCCCGTTGGAGCTGCTGAGAAGGTCGGCAACGCCAAATTGGCTCCTTATGAGATAGCCATCCGGGGAGACGGTCCAATCGTACGGAGAAACAGAATTGTCTTCTCCATATAGACCTACCACAACGAGTTTCATATTGGGAGAGATGTCGGCGTTGAGCTTGAGTTCGGTGTGGTTGTTCGTGTATGCACTCCTCGAGAGAGGGAGGACGAACATATCTCTTTCATTGAAGTAAGAGAGGTAGAAACGCAGGTTGCCAAGAAACTGACCGACGAATGGCACCGGTCCCCCGAAGCCCGCATCAATTGTGTAATCGGGCTGACTGATATCGCCTGTCCGTCGCCGCTGCCACTGCCACAGACGCTGTGCTGCCGTGGGAGTGAGGGCCTGAGTCGGGTCTCCGCTCTGCAGAAGCTTCTGCGCGATTGCGTCCCAGCCCTGAAATGTCGGATAACTTTCCTGGGTGATATCATCCCATGCGCCATTATTCGTTCCAGTCCAGCAGACAGCGGGATCTGTATACGGACGGTTGAAATATGAATTCTGATCGTACGGAGAAATGTCGAAATGCTTCTGTTGCGGCGGGCCATAGTTCAAGTTCACAGTGGCACTATACTGACTCCGGTCGCCGTCCTTTGTTACGACATTGACAACACCCGAGCGGACATTGCCATACTCGGCGTTGAATCCGCCGGTCTGAACCTGGATCTCATTTGCGGATGACAAGCTGACGGCTGCCCACGGGCTCCCCCAGCGATTATCATTGAGGTTGAAGCCATCGACCAGATATTGGGTTTGGTTAGCACCGCTTTGGAGAGCGTCGTTGCTTCCGGATTTTGGGCCTTTACCGCCGACCATCGAGCTGCCGCCACCGCGCACAATAATACCCGCAGCGCCTGACTGGATTCCGGCCTGGAGGGTGAGAACATCCGACACGTTCTGAACCGGCATTGCAGTAACGCTTTGCGTCTGGATGTTCAGTACGCTGTTGGAGACGTCCCTCGTCACGACAGGTCGCTGCGCGCTAATAACAACCTCCTTTGTAATAAGGGAGGTTGGACTCAGCTGCGCGTCGACTGCGGAGGTGAGGTCTATCTCAACCCGCACTCCCTGTATAACGGTTCGCTCATAACCGACCATGCTGAACCTGACATTGTACCTGCCCGGTGGAACATTCAGGATCGCGTATGTGCCGTCAACACCAGTGGCCGCCCCGATCGACGTTCCCTCGATCATTACGGTGACACCAGGAAGCGGCTGGCCGTTTTCAGCGTCCGTCACCTTGCCCGAAATCTTTCCGGTCGTACCCGCAAACAGAGAGTTCGAGAAGGCGAATACTGCCGCGATCATTAATAATGGAACAATCTTCATTTTCAAACTCCTCTTTGCAAACGAGATGAGCTGGATTCCTGCAACTTGACGTTCCAGACTAAAATCAAGTGTGTTCATAACCGCTCGCCAAGACCGCGAAGAAAATCATAAATTACTTGCCACCGCTTTTTCCGCGTGGTTTATTTTCTCAATCTCATTCTCAGTTAAGGCGATTTTCCTTGCGTGCCTTGCGGTCATCGCGGTTATAACTGCAAGGTGTGCCAAGACCGCGAAGGAATTCATAAATTATTTACCACCCTTTTTATTCCATATTTTATCAGTTTCACGTTGAAGTTGATGAGATATCCAAGTCTTAGATTGGACAGTTTCAGGTAAGTAATCAGTTGCGCCAGGTGAACATCATTCAGGGACTCCACCGCCTTGATTTCAATGACCACCTTTTCTTCTACCAGAAGATCAATCCGGTACCCGCACTCAAGCTTGACGCCGTCATAGACGATCGGCACTGGTACTTCGGATCTAACTCCGAGACCTGCTTTCACGAGTTCATGGAACAAACAAGCCGCATATGCCGATTCCAACAATCCGGCCCCTAATGCCTTATGAACCTTCAGGGCACAACTGACTATAATCTTCCCAATCTCATTTTCCGTCATGGAGATTTCCCTCGCGTGCCCTGCGTTCTTTGCGGTTAATCATGCCCATTGGAGTTCTTCGGTGTACTCTAGCACACTCATATCGCGAATCTTACCGAGAGTCTGTGTATGCTGTTCCAAACCGTATGCGGAGTGTACGAATAGTCAAAAGCAACTCCGAACCTGTGCACGCCCACGCCCAAGGTGAGTCCGTAGTCATCCTGGTGTGTTACATATCCTGCGCGGAGGGCGACGGCGTTCATGAAGGTATACTCACCTCCGATGTTCAAATACTCAGGGTATGATCGCGGATGGACGGCATCGACGGAAACCACAAAAGAGCTGAAATCCTGCATGCTCGGCACGAGATCCATAAGGTTCATCGAAACTCCGAATCTGAACGTCAGCGGCAGTTGGAACCCTTCACGCTCATAGGTAAGCTCGCGCGAAAAGTTGCTGATGTACATACCGAACGAAAGGCTCTTCAGACCTGTCTTGTAGATTGTCCCGAAATCGAATGCGACCACATTCAAGTTGTAGCTTTTGACCACGTAGGTCGTATCGGTTGTCAACACCGAATCGACGAGGACCTGATTATACTGCGGAACTTCACTGTTGCCTAAATTCTGATCGGCAAACTTGATCTGGCCGCCGACCGAAAACTGTTCCGATAGTTGTTTTGCGTAACCCAAGCCCATGGCATAAGAGTAGGGAGTCGGGTAGTTAGTGAGTTCGATGAACCCCTGTTCATTGTTCGCTACTTCCGTAAAATTGAATTGCCCGTAATCGACCCTTAGGAAGCTCAGCCCGATGACTCCGTATTTGCCGCCGTACGGTGCGAATGCTGCAACCCCGGAGAAATATTTTATGTCGGCGATCCAGTTCATCTGGTTCGCGCCGAGATCTACTGTTGATTTAATGGTCGCAATTCCTGCAGGATTATAAAGCATCGATTCAGACGATCCATCCATGGTTGTGAAGGCCTCTCCCATACCGGTTGCTCTGGCACCTGTACCTACATCCAAGAACTCAAACCCTGTCTGCGCAAGTTTCACCTGGGAATGTGCTTCAGGCGCGAAAAGGACAATGGCAGCAGTTGCTGCGAGGAAGAGGACTATCGCCGGCCTGGTCGAGTACCTCACCATGTAACGCTTGCGGATTTCTAGCACGACTTCTCCTTTCAGTTATGCTGAAGAGACAATGTGAAGAAGTAGTGGAAGGTTGGATCAGAACAAGAGCCCCCTCCCGAGGGTCCGACCCTATGGGTCCTTTTGAGAAGAACTCCTTTTGGAGGATCCTTTCGGGATAGACACTACTCTCAGCTCAAAGCTGATGCGCCTCCGGCGCAGATCTTTTGCCTCATTTTTTGCACGACTCTACAGCTTTCGCGAGCACCACTTCGCGTTAACTGAGCCCCTTGCCCTGTTGTTCTGGAGTTCGACTCCAGAACAACAGAGGGGGCGGGGTGATTATTTCATAAAGATCATCTTCTTCGTAAACTTCTGTCCGTCGGAAGTCGTCAACGAGTAGAAGTAGACACCCGACGGCAGGTTGTTTGCATTGAACACAACCGAGTGCTGACCGGCAGCCTGGACGCCGTTAACCAGTGTTGCCACCTCTCTCCCAAGAACGTCGTAAACCTTCAGAGTGACTTTGCCCGTCGCCTTCATGGCAAAATCGATCTTTGTAGACGGGTTGAATGGGTTCGGATAGTTTTGCAACAGGGAATACGAGGATGGAACATTGCCGGGCGGCTGGCTGATCGCAGTCGCTTTCCCGGTAAACATCTCAATGAACCCCTTGGAAGGTCCGAAGGCCGCCACGTAGGCAGTGTCGCCACTAGGACTGAACGCGATACCTCTCGGTCGCGGATCACTCGCGATAAGGTCACCAGCAAGACCCGTGTTCGGATTCCAAACAATGCTGTCTTTCAACACAGGCGCAGTGCGGTTAGTCATATCGAATCCATACCAGGCATACCCACTGTATGGCGGATTCGGCATACCACTAGTCACGTTTCCGGAGCTAACCCACAGCCATCCGGTCTTCGGCTGCCATGCTGAGCTCTCGATGACCAGGTCTTTGAACGCTGTATCAGGGTCCAACACATAAGGTCCAAGTGTGCCGTTGTTGGAGTGATAATGAAGGCTCCCAAGTCCTATGTGATGTACCCATACATCGTTCCCATCCGCAGTTACCGTTAGGTTTCGGCTGTAGGACCCATACATGCTGGTGTCGACCGAAATCAAAACGGATGAGAAATCGGAGGCCAAAGCCACAGGACCAACGCCGGTCGTCGGTATGACCGTAGTGATGAATACCTCGTCTGAGGCGTCGCACATTGGCGAGGTCATGGAGCTTTTGTAGCCGGGAATCGGGCTAACAGCACTCCTCGCTGTTTCTTTCCCTGTCTGATAATCGATCTTGCGGATGGTAAGACTGTTCTTTACAGCGACAATGTTTCCTTCGTGGTCGGTTGTCATTCCGTACCCAGCTGCCGCCGTGAAAAGGGTATCGGGTGTTCCGTTGAAATCAAGAATTGGGCCGTATGTCTTGTAAAGTGAACCGTCCGGATTGTACACATAGAAATGCCAGGCACCGGCGTAGGTTCCGGCAGCGGTTTTAACACTGTCATTGCTTCCTGTGTACGGCATTATCCATACCCTTCCGTTCGGATCCACCGTCATGCAATTGTTCAACCCGTTGCTGAGAGTGAGGTTGGTGTCCGGAAACACTTTGGCATATTTCCACTGGGCATTTGCCGTAGTGAGGAACGCCACCATCACTAAACTAAGAAGAAACGCGAATCTTCTTGACATTTTAAACCTCCTTAAGTAGTCTCTTTGTGGTAGAATAGCACGACTCTGTCACGACTCCAATCTCCGACAGAATCATCAATAAATAGATTACTTTGGGTCAACATCACCTCCTGACATTGGCTAAACCTCGTCAAGGTACCATCGCTTTGCCCGAACTCTGACGAGGTTACCGGATTTGATTCTCATTGGATGCCATAACTGGGGGCACCTTGCTTTCTTGCTACGATTTTCAGAAGATCGCCTGCAGCCGTTGTTGCGAACAAATTTGTGCCGATCCATGCAAATGACTTGCACGGCGAGGTGAGGACCTTGCTAGTCACGTAAAGAGAGAATCTTCTGTCCACCGTGCCGCCAGGGTGTACCACTATCAAATAATCGCTTGAATCCGTGCCGGCATACATGTTGCCGTCGGCGGAAAAGGTTATCGCATATATGTTGGATCCGCCGGTCGGATCTGACGATAGGTCAAAATAGACTTCAGGAGTCCCAAGCGTATCGTTTACTATCGGCGCTCTGTAGACCTTGCTTTGAGATCCCCCGACATTAGCCGCGAAGTAAAGGTATCCATTATAGTATCTCATGGAGCGAACGTTCCCAACGAATGGAAACTTTGTAACAGTTGTGACTGTGGCAAGGCCCAGGTCCACCGACGAAAACTTATAGATATACTTGTCGTTTCCGCCCACCCAGAGGTTGTGGTTCGGATCAAAATCAAGGGTGGAGAAGGAGGCGCCGGTCACGTTGGCCCAGACGGCTCCCGATCCGCCTTGTTGTAGCCTATAAACTGCCCTTTGGCCTTTAGCGGCATAAATATATCCGCTGGGTCCAAACTTAAAATCCGGCCATCCTATGTTTCCTGACGTCGGGTTGGCATAAGGAGAAGCAGCCCGGATACCGCTGGAAGGCCCAATTTCGAAGATTCCCTCATCCTTTGTGCCGGAGAGATTTAGATTTGAAATGGAAGCATAGAGGGAATCATCAGATCCAACAGCGATTCCGTAGAAACTTTCTCCGCTGGCAAGGGTGCTGAACGGAGCGATCGCAGGTATTAGCCGGTAGTTGTAAGTCGAACTGGAATACTCGCTGTAAAGAGTAGACACTCTGACTTGTATCGTGTCGCCGGAAATTGCAGGGGCTATCATCACTAGTCGAGTCGGACTCGCGCTGATGATCGGAAGGAAACCACGCGCATAATAAGCCAGAGCCTTGGTTGAGTAATTGATGAAAGAAACCTGAATGCTGTCTATGACTGTCGAAAAATTCTTTCCATAGATTGTAATGGTGTCTATTCCTGCCAGCGCGCTTCCCGCCGGAGTCAAACTGTCAACGACGGGTGCAGGTGCGTTGCCGAGGCTTGGGTTGTATAGACTCGGCGAATCAACCTTGGTGCAGCCGCTGAAGTTCAACGACGCAGCGATGATAATGGCAAACGCTGCAGCTTCCAATATGGCCTTAAGTTCTTTTTTCATCATTCACCTCAATAAGCGACAACAAATGAGAGTCTTTGAACATCGGAGAATCCACCGGTGAACGGGGTCCAGGAATAATCAATACCCAGGTTGACGCCGGCGATGTCTTTATGTATCCCGACTCCCGCAGTGACCCCGTACACATCATTGTTGAACATGTAGCCTCCACGAAGGGATATCATCTGCAGGAAAGTGTACTCCGCGCCGATATTCACTTGTTCAGGGTAATCTCTCGGATGTGTGGCGCCGACGGCTATAATGAGCGATTGACTTCTACTGTCGATGTTCCACATATCGAGAAGGTTCATGGAAATTCCGAGATTGAAAATGAGCGGGAGATCAAAGCTTTCCGACACGTATTTGAGCTGGCGTGAAAAATTCCTCACATCCATTCCGAAGGCCAGACTCTTGAATCCGGTTTTGTAGAGCATTCCGAAATCAAAAGAGATTACGCTCAGTTTTGACCTTGAGGAGGTATAGCTCCCGTTGGTATTGACGCTTGTTACGCTCGAACCAAGGTCCTGGAAATCGTAGTTTACGTTGCCACCAACGGCAAACCTATCGCTGATTGCCTTTGCGTAGCCTATCCCAACGGAATAGGCTGTTGGCGAAAACGTCCCGAGATCCAAGTACCCGTTGGCATTGTTCGCTATTATCGTTTTCAACTTCAGAT
>JAJYOS010000137.1 GCA_021796055.1 Bacteroidota bacterium | reverse complement strand
TATCAGTACAGTGAAACTGCTTATCATTATGAATTTCGGGAAGATGATTACACAGATCACCGCCGAGATGAGCAGGTTCGTGGCGCCATTCAGCGCGTGTCGCTTGTGATCCACTTCGTGCTTCCTGAGGAGAAAGCCGAAAAATCTGTAGAAGAACCTTGAGACTGCCGGGACTTCATAGCGCGCGAGGTCTATAGTGACGAATATCAGAGTCATGGGAACGAGTATCCACAGCGCTATCACCTTAGGAATGAAATAGTATACCGCCGGTATTACCAGCGAGAGAAGGTGGATCCCCTTCCTGACCAGTTCAGCCTTGAAGTCGATTGTGTCCCGCACCGCGGCTTGCTCCATCAAATTGTTCGATGAGTCCGCACTGCTGAATCTTGCCCAAAATTGCCCGCTGTCCATTTGTGATTGTGATCCGGAAGATGCTCAGGCGGCTTTAGGCGCACCCGGCGCTGGAGCGGATTTGCTGTCTGAAATACTCTCCGGACTTTTGCCGTTGCCGTTTGGCTTCACGAACGGAGGCAGTTCTTCGTCTTTGATGCATTTCTCGATCTCGTCCGCATCCAATATCTCTCGTTCCAAGAGGGCATCTGCAAGCCTGTTCAGCGCGTCCTTGTGTTCCACAATAATTCCTTCCGCGCGATTCATGCACTTGAGAACGATCGACCTTATCTCTTCGTCGATATCAATCGCTGTCTTTTCACTGTAGTTGCGATGCTTTGTTATCTCCCTGCCAAGGAAGAGCTCCTGTTCATTTTCGCCCCATGTAAGCGGGCCCAGCTTGTCGCTCATCCCCCATTCGCAAACCATCTTGCGGGCGATATTAGTCGCTTTCTCGATGTCGTTACCCGCTCCGGTGGTGAACTTGTCAAAAATAATCTTCTCCGCGGCGCGTCCGCCGAGAGCATAAGTTATCATCGCAAGAAGATATTCGCGAGAATAAGTGTGCTTCTCGTCTATCGGGAGGTAAGTCGTCACGCCAAGAGCCCTCCCGCGAGGGATGATGGTAACCTTATGGACAGGATCCGCCTCCGGAACCATTCGAGCCACAAGCACGTGCCCAGATTCATGGAATGCCGTGACCCTCTTCTCGTCGTCTGAAATGATGGTACTCTTTCTTTCCGGTCCCATCATCACCTTGTCCTTGGCCTCTTCCATATCAGACATGGTGACGCTGGCGCTGTTCCTGCGGGCTGCGAGGAGAGCCGCTTCGTTGACGAGATTAGCAAGTTCGGCGCCGGCGAATCCAGGCGTCTCCTTCGCAAGTATACTCAAGTCGACATCCGTACCGAGCGGAATATTGCGTGTATGAACTTTTAGGATACCTTCTCTTCCCTTGACGTCAGGCCTGTCCACAACCACCTGCCTGTCAAATCTACCGGGGCGAAGTAGGGCAGGGTCGAGCACGTCCGGGCGGTTTGTAGCCGCAATTATGATGGTGCCGCTGTTTTGTTCGAAGCCGTCCATCTCGACAAGGAGCTGGTTCAGCGTCTGCTCGCGTTCGTCGTGGCCGCCTCCCAGGCCTGCGCCGCGGTGCCTGCCTACGGCGTCGATCTCATCTATGAAGACGATACATGGAGAATTTTTCTTTGCGGTATCGAACAGGTCTCTCACACGGCTGGCTCCCACACCGACGAACATTTCGACGAAGTCCGCGCCGCTTATGGAGAAAAATGGAACGCCTGCTTCGCCCGCGACCGCGCGCGCGAGAAGTGTCTTTCCGGTCCCCGGAGGGCCGAGGAGCAATACGCCGCGTGGGATCTTGCCTCCAAGCCGCTGGAACTTGGCAGGCTCCTTCAGAAACTCTATTATTTCAGCCAGCTCTTCCTTTGCCTCATCCGCGCCGGCGACATCATGGAACGTCACCTTTATCTGATTCTCAGTCATCAACTTCGCGCGACTCTTTCCGAAGCTGAAAATACCTTTCGTGTTGTTTCCCTGCATCCTTCGCATGAACACCAGCCAGATGCCAAGGATGAGCACCCATGGGAGGAAGTTAATGAGGCCATTGACCCATTCGTCGCTCTCTTTGACGAAGTTAAATTTCACCCCGGCCTTTTCCCACGAGTCGACGACGTTCTGGTCGGCCGCCTGCGGCAGGAACACGACGAACCGGGTTATCTTGATTCTTTTCCCGGTATCGGTAGTGATTTCAGTCGGTTCCTTCAACACGCCATGGAAATCATAATTATTGACGTCGGACTTCTTTATTACCGCTTCTTTGATGAGGTTTGAATCGAGAAGAGTCTGGTACTGAGTATATGTTATCTCGGTCTCAGGGTTACTATTTCCACGAAAGAGGGTCATTATCAGAAACACCGCCAGAATAATCGTCGCCCACCCGATGATGATCTTGCCTGTCCGCCAGTTGAAATCGTCCTCCGGCGGCTGGTTAGATTTTCGCTTCAGGTTCGGAGGTGCAACCCGTCTCTTTTGCTGTTGGCCGCTCTTGTTTTTGTCGTTCTGCGAATTTGGCATTTAAGAAAAACTCCTGTTTATATCCCGCCTTTGGCGGTCGAGCTATTTATCCAAAATATATATAGATCGTAGGTTCCTTGCTTTTTGCGCATAATCCAGTCCGTAGCCGATGACGAAGTGGTTGGGAATTTGGAATCCTATATAATCTACCTTAAAATCGATTTTAACGCAATCACTCTTGTAGAGGAGGGTTACGACCGCGAAAGACCGTGGATTTTGTTTTGCCACCAGCTTCTTTATGAAGTCCATCGACAAACCGGAATCTATGATATCTTCCACGATGATTATATCCCTGTCGGTTACTTGACAGTTCAAATCCTTTAAAAGTTTCACGTTTCCGGAAGAAATTTTAGCGTCACCGTAACTTGACAGCTTGAAGAAGTCTATTTCACAGTCAACTGTTATGTTCCGGATTAAATCGGAGAAGAAAATGAAGGATCCGTTCAGGACGCCTATGAATATCGGGGTCTTTGAAGCATAGTCCCTGTTGATTGTCGATGCAAGTTCCTGAACGCGTTTTTGAATCTCTTCTTCCGAGATGAAAACGCGGAATTTCTCGTTGTTGACGGTTATCGTGCGGTCGGGGTCATTTATAACCGAATTCAAGTTTAAGTATTCTCCTTGTTTCTTCTTTGAGTTTGAATCTGTCGTCGACCCTGAGGCCGCAGACCCATATTATTCCGTCCTTGTTTGAGAGGACGAAGACATTGTTCTTCTGGTATACCGGTATCTTCGAGTCGATCAAGAAATCGCTTATCTTTTTGTGGCCTGCCATTCCGAGGGGGATAAACCAATCGCCCGGGTGCCAGTTGCGTAATGTAAGTACCTCGCCCGCCGAGTCCGCATCAATAAACTCAACAACGGGAGAGAGGGAAAAGTGCACTTCTTCCCGCCCCACTATTTCACTGCTGAAGTAAAAATCGTCGAACTCATACTTCTTTCCCGGGATGATCTCAGCGACAAATTCCGTCGGCTCCTTCGGATTCCTTATGAAGACGAGATTGTACCTATCCCTGTAAACCACCACCTCGTTGCCTATTTCGATAGAACTTCCGGTCTCCGATTCAAGTAGGTCCATGATGCTGTGAACCCGAGCATGGTCGATTTCCCCGTGGACAAAATTGCGAAGCGCCTGTAGTATGACGTTTTCCTGAATGAAGAGTAGCGAGTTCCGGAGTTTGAAGATATCGAGAACGAGCTTACCTTCGCCGAAATCTTTTGCGAGGTTTTGGTACAGAGATCGCACTTCGTTGTTGATGAATGTGCTGAGTTCCTGGAAAATCTCCCCGGCTCGGTTCAGCGTGTTGATCACGCCGGGGTTAATCTTTTCCTTGACTTGAGGGAGTATTGAATGGCGGATGAAGTTGCGCGTGTAGTAGCTCTTGAGATTGGAAGAATCTTCCCTGAACTTGAGGCTCTTGAGTTTCGCGTACTGCTCGATCTCACTTCTCTCCGCGAAGAGGAGCGGCCGGATGATGGCTTCGCGATTGACCGGTATACCGCCGAGGCCGTTCGCGCCGGCGCCTCGGAGGAGGTTGAAGAGTATCGTCTCGGCGTTATCGTTGGCATTATGCGCCGTGGCAATCTTCGTGAAATTCTTGAGGATCTTCACCGTATCGAAAAACTTGTACCTGATATCTCTGGCCCCTACCTGCAGGGAAGCCTTATGTTCGAGCATGTACGCGCGAGTGTCGGCGCCGTGGACGAAGCATTCTATTTCGTAGCCATCGGCGAGCTTCTTGACGAAGGCCTCGTCTCCATCCGATTCCTTGTCCCGCAGATGATGATTGATGTGTGCGACCGATATCTCGATGCTCCGACGGCTCTTCATCTCCATTAGAAGATCAAGTAACACGACCGAGTCGATCCCGCCCGAAACGCCCACGAGTATCTTGTCGCCTTCCGAGATGAGTTGATGCTTCCTTGAGAAAGCCTCGAATCTATTGTAAAAGTCGCGTAGCATCGTCCATTGAAAAAAATGTCCCGCGTGGCGGGAAAACTTTTTTTATGAAGTTATTAATCCGTCACATGAATTGCAATTTGCGTGCCCACGCTTTTCAGTCCACGGAGGATGATGGTAGGCGCGCGGATCCGATCCGAAGGGGATTGAGTAGAGTCGCACCGGAGATCAGCTCTCTTTTTCACACATAATCGGTCAACCTAGTTCTCAACCTCACTCATTGCTGCGGGAGGGAAGGGAATATCTTTCGATTTTGGATTGAGAGAGTTATATTGAATCGCAATTTTTGATCGGGGTGTGGCTCAGTCCGGTTAGAGCACCTGCCTTGGGCGCAGGGGGTCGGAGGTTCGAATCCTCTCACCCCGACTAATTGTAAAGTCTAAATTGTTGGGCACGGAAGACTCGAAGAGATAATCCATTTAGATGGAGAGTATTGAGGATATCATTCCCATGGCCATGTTTTTCAACCTGTGGTACTTATTTGCTCGTTCTTTATCTTGCGGGCCACATTGGCGCCTCGCAAGTTCTTGACTTTTCTTCGCTTTGCGGCTATATTTTCAACGCAATGCGGGAATAGCTCAGTTGGTAGAGCGCAACCTTGCCAAGGTTGATGTCGCGGGTTCGAGTCCCGTTTCCCGCTCAAATGGTAGCTCATAGCTGATATCCTAATTGCTCAAAGCAATATGCCCCGTATGCAGTGAGTTTTGATGTCGACTGTGAGCTATTAACATTATGACGGCGACGTACCCAAGTGGTAAGGGAGAGGTCTGCAAAACCTTTATGCGGCGGTTCGAATCCGCCCGTCGCCTCCAAAACTCGAACCGGATCAGGCAGTGAAGAAACGGAACCGGTCAAAGTACTCCCATCCACTTGCCCCTTAAAATTAAGGAGCCTCTTATGAAAAGCGTTCTGGTAGTCGACGATGAGAAAGACATCGTCCAGATGATTCGTTATAACCTGGAAAGGGAGGGGTTCAAGGTCGAATCGGCCTCGGACGGCAACGAAGCTCTCAGGAAAGCCGTCGAGGTCAAGCCAGATCTCATCCTGCTGGACATCATGCTTCCGGGAAAGGATGGATACGAGGTGATGAAATCGCTCAATCAGAGCGAGAAGACTTCCAAAGTGCCGGTGATTTTCCTTACCGCCAAGAGCGCGGAATTCGACGAGGTGCTCGGCCTGGAGTTAGGCGCGGACGACTATATTGTAAAGCCCATTAGTCCCAGGAAACTCATTTCTCGAATACGCGCTGTTCTCAGACGCTATGAGGGAGTGAAGACTGAAGAAGGAAAGAACCTCGATTTCGGCCAGGTCATCATCGACAGGGAAAGCTACACGGTGAGGATAGGAGGAGAGCAAGTCTTCTTTCCAAGGAAGGAATTCGAGATACTGTATTATCTCGCGTCTCACGAGGGGAAAGTGATTTCCCGCGAAACGCTGCTCAGCAGGGTTTGGGGGGCCGATGTCTACGTTGGTGACAGGACTGTTGACGTCCATATCAGAAAAATCCGGGAGAAGCTCGGGAGACATGCCGAGATGATTGAGACTATCAAGGGCGTCGGGTATAAATTTAAGATCGAATGAATACGCTCATCTATTCGTACAAGGCCAGAATTATTTTGGCGCTTCTGATAGGGAGCGTGGTCTATTTCCTTCTCCTGATTGTGGAGAACACGTTTCGTCTCCAACCGTCGGTTCTGGAACACTATCTCTTCATAACGGCGGCGGTGTGCTCCATCCTTTTCTTCTCGTTCGAGGAAGTTCTCGTAGCCTTCAGGCGCCGGCAAACCAAAATCATAAACATGATTGTGGATGCTCTTCAGCGTATAAGCGCGGGCGACCTTTCGGTTCAACTCCCGGAAACGGGAGCTGTCGAGCTGAGGCAGGTAAGCAAACTGACGAACCAGATCGTGGGAAATCTGAAGGCTGACATAGGCAAGTTGGAGAAACTGGAAAGAGTAAGGAGCGAATTTCTGGCCAATGTGTCGCATGAACTCCGCACGCCGATATTCAGCATTCAGGGGTTCATAGAAACACTGATCGATGGCGCCATCGATGATCCGAAGGTCAACCGGGAATTTCTCCAGAAGGCTTACGAACATTCCGAACGACTGAACACGCTCCTGAACGATCTCATCGAGATTTCCAGAATCGAAAGCGGGGAAATGAGGATGAGTTTCCGCTACTTCAATATCTCCGAATTCCTGAAGAATGTCGTTGAGGAGTTGCACCCAAAGGCCGAGAAGAAATCTATTAAACTTTCTGCTGCCGTTGATCCGCATGAGTTGCTTGTGCTGGGGGATAAAGACAGACTGCGCCAGGTGATGTCAAATCTTATCGATAATTCAATCAAATACACGGACGACGGAGGCAGCGTGGAGGTCGGAGTGACTGAGCTTCAGAATTCGGTAAGAGTTTATGTCAAGGACAACGGGACTGGAATTGGCAAAGAACATTTGGGTAGAATTTTCGAAAGATTCTACAGGGTGGACAAAGATCGCAGCAGGAAAGTCGGCGGGACAGGGCTTGGGTTAGCGATCGTCAAGCACATAGTCGAAGCTCACAACAGCAGGATCGAGGTTAAGAGTGAGATCGGAAAAGGGTCGGAATTTGGTTTTCTTTTGAAGAAATAAGATGGAAATTATGTGGACAGGAATTATGTTCCTATCAATGCAGAGGAGAGAAGTTAATGCACAGGCATTTTGAAGATTTGCTGGAACAGTTGAGAGTAAACCTGATCAAGATGGGGAGCATCGTAGACGAACAGCTTGATCTCGCTTTTCGCGCGTTGCACGACGGCGATCTCGACGCGACCAAGAAGGTTTTCGACACAGAGAAGAAAGTAAACGACTTCGACAACCTGCTCGATCAGCAGGTGGATGAAATAATGGCGTTGGAGCAGCCTGTGGCGACCGACTTGCGGCTTGTTGTTTCGGCGATCAAAATGAATCACGAGCTCGAAAGGATCGGCGACGTTGCCGTGAACATAGCGCAGCGCGTTGAACCGCTTAAGAATTATCATGACCTTGTCCAGGGGGTAGCCCTCCTCGAGATGGGAGACGTGGCCCGCCGTATGGTCCACGACAGCATAGATGCTTTCATTCACGCCGATGCGGAGCTTGCCCGACGAATATGCAAGCAGGACGATATCGTGGATGAGATGAACAGACAGAAGTTTCACATGGTTATCGGCGAAATGAAGAAGAACCCTGACATTGTGGAACCCGGCGCTCATCTTATAGTCGCGCTGAAACATATCGAGCGGATAGCCGACCATGCTACGAACATCGCGGAGGACGTGGTTTTTCTGGTGGATGCGAAGGTTATCAAGCATCACGCCGCTGATAAGGGCTGAAGAGTCCGCTTCATGGATTCCTTCCGGGGAAAAAGTTGGAATTCAATGTTGACGCAACGCACAGGGGCATTTGTTGCTAATAACCGGAGCCTTTCATAACTTATTTCAAGATTCTCCGGAGTAACGATGCTTTTTAAGAAAAGTCAAAGCCCGAGTCCAAGACCAGCTCCACCTCAACCCAAAGACAGTGCGCGGCAGGAGGTAGCGGCCCATCTGCGTTTGGCCGACAAGTTCATCCGGGAAGGGAAGTTCTCGGAAGCGAAAGATGAGCTAGAGGCGGTAAGGGCAACGGACCCTAACAACGTCTACGCGCTTGCCCTTGAAGAAAGGCTGCAGGAGATGGAGACCGCGGCGTCCAAGAAGCAGCAGTCACAAGAACCCGAAGATTCTCAACAGGGCCAGCAATCCCAGTCACCCAGTCCTGAAGGAGCGCACGTAGAGAAAGAAGAATCCTCTGCACCTCAGCCTCCACCCCCGGCCGTAGAACCTTCTGCTCCTGCCGTAAACGAGCAGGCAATCAGGGAGGAAATAGAGTCCCGCCTTAAAAACGAGTACGATAAGAAATTCACCGACGAGATCAGGAAAGCCGAACAGCGAATAGCCGACGCGTTGAGAAAAGAACGCGAGTGGCAGGAAGCCGAGCGGGCTTCACTCATAACCAACCTCCAGAAAGAAAAGGAAAAGTTTAAGCAGGAACTGGAGAAGCAGTCCAAACAGAAGCTCGAAACCGAAATCGGCAAGATGGAAGCCACTTACAGGCAGCAGCTTGCGAGCGAACGGAAAAAGGCCGAAGAAGATACACGGGCTGAAATGAGTGCCCTGTATGAGAAGTCGATGCTGGACCTGAAAGAGGCTGCTGTCAGGGAAAAGCGCGCCCTGTTGGAAAAGGAAAACAAGGCAATTGCCGACAGCCGGAAACAAATGGAGGCCGAGTTCGAGAAACAGCTCGCCGCCGAGCTGGCAAGGGTGAAAACGTCCACACAGGAGGAACAGGAAAAGGAACGCGAGAAACTCGCCGAGTTGGCTCGGGTCAGGCTCCAGAAGGAATTCGAGGAGAAACTCGAAGCGGAAAAGGCAAGGATTGAGGAACAGATAAAGTCGCAACAGACCGACGTCGAGAAATCTTACGAAGAGCGTTTCAAATCTCTGCAGGCGCAGACCGAGACGGAATTGCAGAAGCGCCTTGCGGAACTTAGCAAGAAAGAGCAGCTCGAATTCGATAGGAAGTATCTGGAAATGCGCAAGCAGCTGGAGAACGAATACGAGCAGAAGCTTGCCAACGAGCTCGCATCTCAGCGCGAAAAGATCGAGAAACAAATAGAAAGTGAAATAAAGAATCAGCAGTCGAGGCTGGAGGTAGACCGTAAAAAGGTTGTCGAAGAAGAGCAGCAAAAACTCAACGACGCCCGCTCATCGATGCGGTTCGAGATGGAGAAAGAAATTGAGAGACGAATCGCGGACGCGCGCGTTTCAGTCGCCGCCAGCTACGAAGAGAAACTTAAACTTCTTGGGGTGAAACTTCCTGACACACGCGAGGAAAAGCTTCGTATCTACATGACGCGCCTTCGCGAAGCCTGGGCCACCCCGCCGATAACCCCGGATGTCGCCCGCGAATTGATGCAGCTGAGGGACGTCCTTGAACTTTCGTTCGAGGACCACATCGAATGCGAGGGTGATATTCGTCTTCAGGTCTACGTTACCGAAGTCGAGAAGGAAATCAAGAGGGGAAAAGTCAAGCCTGGCGACGACAAGATGTTGAACGATCTCAAGCAGAAATATCAGATCACCGTCGAGGAGTCGAGCAAGCTTGAACCTCATATACTGGCAGCCTTTCAGAGGGCAGTGATGAAGGCTGTGATTCTCGTGGTTGACGACGAGCAGAGCTTCCTGGACACCGTGAGACCCGTACTCGAAGGCTATGGATACAGCGTCCTGACGAAGCAGAGTCCTACAGACGCGATGAAGCTTCTTGAGACAACGAACGTTGATATGATCATAGCTGACGTCATGTTTTCAGGCACCGAGGGGGATGGATTCTCCTTCTACGAAAGGGTGCAGAAGGTGCCTCATCTCAAGAAGGTTCCGTTCATCCTCATGAGTGGTATGCACGAAAGCTTCTTCGTGCGCACGGGTATCCAGCTTGGCGTAGACGACTACCTGACGAAGCCGGTTGATCCAGACATGCTCGCCGCCGTCGTCGAGGGCAAGCTGAAGAAATACCGCTCTCTTATGGAGAAGGATTAAATCCTCAACCTCCCTGTAACTTACAGCGCTTCCTGTCGTTGATTACTTTCAGAAGTGTTTCACTCATGGAGAAGGTAACATGACAAAGTTCTATCGTTCCACAACCGACAAAAAGATAGCCGGGCTGTGCGGCGGACTCGCGCAGATGCTCGATGTGGATCCAACTCTCGTAAGACTCGGCGTCGTATTCACCTGCTTCATAACCGGAGTGTTGCCCGTAGTGATCACCTATCTGATCGCCTGGTGGATCGTCCCCTTAAGGAACGACTGACGAAGACCATCAGCAGGTGGGGTTGCTCACGACATTGACCTTCTGATTTTTGCCGAGTATTTTCGATTAAGTTCAGGAGGCGTTATGCAAGGGAAACTGACGACGGCAGTTCTTCTCGTCGCGATCTCGGCACTGGCCGGATGCGACATAATCAATAGCAGGTCTGAGCACCTTCCTAATTCTGTCGCAACAACCTACGAATACTGGATGACCGGAGGCTTTGCCGGTTCCTCCATGCACCTCCAGATGGATTCATTAGGAAGTGCGAAACTAACTTACACCTCTGGTTCCTACCAGCTCGAT
>JAJYOS010000136.1 GCA_021796055.1 Bacteroidota bacterium | reverse complement strand
TTGGCGGTGAGTTACATAGAAGGGGTTCAGAGCGAAGGCGTAGCCGCCACCGTAAAACACTACGCGGCCAACAACCAGGAATACCAGAGGATGTTCGTCGATGCCAGGATCGATAAACGAGCCTTAAACGAGATATACCTTCCCGCGTTCAAGGCCGCTGTCGAAGAAGCGCATGTTCTTACCGTGATGGCTGCGTACAATAAAGTGGACGGATATTATTGCGCAGAGAATGATTATCTCCTAAACACGAAACTCAAGCGTGACTGGGGATTCAATGGGCTCGTTATGTCCGACTGGGGGGCCGTACACAGCTCTTTGCCGATCGCGGAGGGTGGTATGGATCTAGAAATGCCAACGGGGAAATACCTGAACGACAGCACGCTACTCCCCGCGATTAAATCAGGTGGACTGAAGGAGAGCGTTATAGACGACAAAGTGCGCAGAATCCTGAGAGTCATATTCGAACTGGGGCTCTTCGACCGGACCCGTTCGGATGACCCCGCGTTAATCAACACTCATGAACACCGACGTATAGCCTACAGAGCCGCCGTCGAAGGGATTACTTTGCTAAAGAACTCTGCGGGCATTCTCCCGTTGGCCCTAACGCATGTGAAATCAATCGCGGTCATCGGACCGAACGCTGCGGTCGCCGGGACGACCGGCGGCGGGAGCGCGATGGTTGACCCTATCTATTCTGTGAGCCCGCTCGAAGCTCTCCGAAAGAAGCTCGGTGGAAAGGTTAAGATAAATTTCGTCGAAGGGGTACAGCTTGCAGGCGACTTCTCGGCTATTGACGGCCGGTACCTTTATCTTCCGGACAAAGCTGCTAACGGGTTGCGAGCGGAATATTTTGCCGACACTAATTTCGCAGGAGAACCGAAGGTCATTGAGGTGGACAAACGCGTCGATTTCAATTGGCATGGCGAGTCGCCTGTCGCGGGCGTGCCCGGGCAGAACTTCTCAGTAAGGTGGACAGGGAGATTAATGGCGCCGGGAACCGGTGAGTACCTGTTAGACCTTTCGAGCGATGATGGATCGAGGCTTTATGTTGACGGCAAGATGGTTATCGACAACTGGGGCGAACATGGCCTTGAGGTTCGATCTTGCAAGATGCACCTCATTAAGGGAAAGTTTTACGATATCAGGGTGGACTACTTCCAGGCGGGAGGAGGATCAGGGCTAAGGTTAGGCGTGCGTGAAAGCGGAACCGGACTCATGCGGAAAGCCATTGACGCGGCAAGAAAATCGGATGTGGCGATTCTCTTTGTAGGAACTTCCAGCTACTACGAGACTGAGGGAAGGGATCGCGATAATCTGGATTTACCCGAAGGGCAGGATGAGCTCATAAAACAGGTGGCAAAGGCAAACAAGAAAACCATCGTCGTGATGATCACCGGAGCGCCGGTAACTATGAACAGCTGGATCAACCTCGTGCCTGGACTCGTTCAGGCGTGGTTCGGCGGAGACGAGGCCGGGAATGCGATAGCCGATGTTTTGTTGGGCAGGCATGATCCATCGGGAAGACTCCCTATGACTTTTCCGGTAAAATGGTCGGACTGCTCAGCATATGGCTCTTACAAACAGCAAGACAGTTTGTCGGACTACAGCGATGGCATATTTGTCGGCTACAGGTGGTTCGACAAACATGACATTAAGCCTCTTTTTCCTTTCGGCTATGGGTTGTCGTACACTAAGTTTAGCTACAGCGGGTTACGGATCACGCAGGTAGGTGACACATATGACGTGACCTTCAAGGTCACGAACGCCGGAAAGCATCCCGGAGTAGAGATACCTCAACTCTATGTCCAAGATCCCGATACCAAAGCCGATGCGCCTGTAAAAGAGCTGAGACGATTTGGCAGAATAACGCTTAAGCCTGGAGAAACAGAATATGTGAAATTCACGCTCGCGGGAATCGATTTTGCTCATTATGATGCAGCCAAAGATAAATGGGGCACTCATCCTGGCCGGTACAATCTGCTGATCGGAAGTTCCAGCAGAGATATCAGGTTGCGGGGAGCCTTAAGGTTCTAGTAGCCATCTTACATGTGAATTGGAACAACGGCCATTAATTTTAGGGCGGGCGAGATTTGCTATTTTCGACCATGGTAGATAAACTTCCTCACAAGAACTGAAGAGCGTCCCTTTACGGTATTGATGGTGCTGTAGATTTTAAAGGGAAATCAGTGTGGTCGAAAACGGGATTAAGGAGAAAGGGGAGGAAGAGTCTGCATTTAGTATTGCCCGTAAGTCTTTGCGGGCAATACTCGCTGGTGCATACGAGCGCACGGATGTAAATGCGCTGGTGAAGGTGTGCCATGCCCTGGCCGTTCCATATGTAAGACGACGGCTCAGTGGCGACGTCGTCCTCAAGAGGACGCTTGAGCTGAATGTAGGCGATTTCGCGTATGACTGTCTCGCGGACTTGTTTGCTTTCGCCGACTCCGGCGATTTTCCCCACTTTCGTGCCTACTTTGCGGCGTATCCTCCGGCAAGGCTGACAGACGCAGAAGTGCTGGTACATCTGCGAAGGCTTGTCTTTTCACATGTCAACCAGGGATTATTCAGACTCTATAACGAGGTCGATCCATCTCTCGGTAAGATCATACGAAACATCAAGTTGGCGCTTCAGCAATTCGACAGTCTGGTTTTGATCGAAAGATTTGGTGTGCCGTGTCTGGCTCCCGCGGATGCCGACAGGATGCTGCAGAATAGAAGTCCCGAGATCGAGGAGCTTGAAGCGGGATTGAGGGGATACCTCCGTGGAAAGGACAACATTCCATTCATGCTCGGCAAGCTGGCTCTCTATCTCCTTGAGACTCACGATATCGCCCGCGTTGTTCCCTTAACTCATGTCGCCATTGTGTTCCGTTCGATTTATACCACCCAATACCCCGATGAGACCCCGGTATCGGTAGAAGAAAATGTGGATTCAAATGATCTCCAGGAAGTTGTGCGCGAAACAGTAGAGGAAGTCCGAAAACGGATGACACTGCAATATGTGAAAAAGAAGAAGATTCAGCCGCGGCTCCTCGATATCTACTTCATAGTCATCGAAGAAAGGTTGAGGCTCACGCATTCGGGAGATGGCGTCGAGAAAGGTCTAAAGGAGCTCCTTGGGAGACACCTGGATGGAATGACCGACTCCGAGTACAGGACAAAACATCGTAGCAAGCTCGAATATCTTTCCAGGCTTACTGGGAAGGAATTGGCACGGAAACTAAACAGTAAATGAACTTTCAGCGGGATGCCTGAATTGTAAGGAACATCTTAAGAGTGGGACATATAGATGAACATACTCTCGAACTCTTGGCCCTTGGTGACGCGGAGGTCAGGAAGAGCGAGAAACAAATAAAGAGACATCTAGAGGAATGCTCCGGATGCAGGGCCCTGTTTTCAGAGATAACAAGATTCTACGAGGATTTCCTGGAGGAAAACGAATCTGACCTACCTTCACTTGACTCTTTGACAAAGAGATCTCTGGTCAGGAAGAGGGATGACCTGGAGCCCTACTTCTCCAAGCCGGATTTGGAACCCGTATCGTACTCGGAGGTCAGAGTGCCAACTGCGTGGAGAAGAATCGACAGGTTCAGGCATGAACATCCGGTGGTTATCTCTTTTTTCGGATTAGCCTTGCTGGCGCTTATTGGGATGTCAATCACGGTCTTTTGGCCTAAGACTGTTCCACCATCATGGTTCTACTACAATACGGTGACAAACAGGCTTGATGTATACGGAAGCTCGAACAGACTCCTATGGTCTCTTCCCGCTTATGACATAGCAAATGACCGCGCTTACGAGGGTAGGTGGGGCGCGCATGAAACTATAATCACGGACCTTGACGGGGATGGGACACCGAACTTGATTACGACGATCCCACTGCGTGGACGCAAATTAAATCAAGTGCTGAGAGTGTACAGCGAGACCGGGAGTCTACTGAGGACGCTTTCCTTCGGACCGCGTGAGATCTCGTTTAATGGTATCAATTATTACGACAGCTTCTCGCCAGTATTCCTATGCTCTGAGACTTTTCCCGGCAAGTCCGAGAACCTTTTTGTTTATTCGAACAACGGACGCTCGCCGTCGTTTCTGGCACGACTCAATGGGAATCTCGATGTGGTGGGAGAGTACTGGCACTACGGGAATTTTATACCATATTTGAAGGGGCCCATCATTGACGGAGTCAGGCAAATCGTCTTAACTGGGATCGACGATGTCGGAGATTTGACGGGCGGAAAGTTCGAATTTGTCGCCGTGCTCGATCCAAGAAAACTCGTGGGTACGACTGAAAGCTCGGCCACCCCTGGGTTTGGTTTTAAGAGGTCCGAGGCCGAGCTGTACTATATCAAGCTCCCTCAATCGAGTATACAGGCGGTGGAGTCGGTAGGCGGATATGCCAGATTACTTTCATCCAGCACGGATAGTGTTCTGCAGGTCCAGACTGAACCTGGATCTAACACTTTGCACGGCTATTGGGGGTTCGATTATGTCTTCTCTGCCTCGGATATGGCGGTTGTCGACGTAAAATACACCTCCCCGACGCCCGAAACTTTCGACACGCTCAAGCGGAAAGGAAAAGTACAAGGGACTTTTGATCAGCAGTACCTTACAAACCTTAAGAACGGCGTCAGATACTGGAACGGCGTTGAGTGGGTCAGGAAACCGACGAGGGTAATACGCCCAGCCAGCGGACAACCGAGTGTCGCGTCAGCAGGAGTGAATTGAGTGTGTAGCGAATTTTCGCCGGAGATAAATGTAGTCATGGAAAACTAGTACCGTGGTCGTTCACGGCAAATAGAAAGCGAGATGCGATGTTCGAAATCTGTAATAACAAAGGATTCCTCGTGACTTTTCCGAACGGCATCACGCTGTCAACTCAGTTCGGCGGCGGCGACTATTGCATGAACTTCGACGACCCGGTCGAGCAGTATTCTGAGGGGAGGAAGTGCGTGGACGCCGAGATCGCGATTGTCGACGAAGGAGGAAATTGGAGAACGAAAGAAGTTATGGCGCTGGCCGGTGAACCGGAACCGCCAGATAATGTCGTGGGACATGTCACTGTTGAAGTCTGGTGCAAGGTAGTGGAGGCGTGCAGAAAGATTCCTGGGGAGAGTTTGGAAAAGGGGAAGTTCTTTTAGAAAGTGACTTTGGATTGGGCGGTCTAATGAAAACTTGTTAAGACGGATAACGATGTATGGATAACGGGCGACGCGTAGCGTTGCTTCACCGATCACTCCTCTCAGATTGTGCTAAGGAATAATAGATCCACTTGGATGGGAATCAAAGAGAATCCTTTCGGAGGCTATCCTGTGCCTCTTGCGAATAAAGAAGGGGTCGTGTCCGGCAGTTCCTTGGCGCGCAGGCGAGCCAATCTTTTCGCTTGAATCAGCTGAGTGAGCCTTTTCCAGCCCTCTTCTCGTTGAGCTTCTTGCCACTGCTGTTTATATTCTGACTCAAGCCGTTTCCAACTAGTCCGAGAGGTCGTCAGATGAAGATCGTCGGGAAAGGATTTTCGCTTGCGCTGTCACTGGCTTTTCTTGTTGAGTTGTCAATGAGTCACGCGATACTAGCTGAACAGGCGAACCCAATTGCGGATCCGAAGGCCGTCGTACTCGACGGTCACGCCCGGTTTACCATCCTTACGCCGGAACTTATAAGGATGGAATGGTCCCGCGACGCGAAATTCGTCGATTCACCTTCCCTTGTCTTTATCAACAGACGTTTGCCCGTTCCGAAGTATGAAGTTGTCAGGGAAAAAGGCTGGTTGGCAATCAATACATCGCGCCTTTTCCTCAAATATAAGACGGGCTCGGGTGAGTTCAACCGGGAAAATCTTCGGATCGAATTCAAACTCGATGGGAAAGTTGTCGTCTGGCATCCCGGCGACAAAGACACCACTAATCTTTTTGGCACAATCAGAACTCTCGACGGAGTGAAAGGAGCGACAGCGCTCGATCCGGGCCTTCTTTCTCGCGGAGGATGGACACTTGTGGACGATAGCCGCCGTTCTCTCTTTGATAACTCGAATTGGAAATGGGCCATGAACAGGCCTTCGGATGAGGTGCAGGACTGGTACTTCTTCGGTTACGGTCATGATTATGTGAAAGAGCTCGGCGACTATGCGAAAGTGGCGGGCCGTATTCCTATGCCGCCGCGCTTCGCCTTCGGCGCGTGGTGGTCAAGGTATTGGGCATACACGGATGAAGAGCTGAAGGATCTCGTGAATCAGTTCCACGATCACAACGTCCCGCTCGATGTACTTGTCGTCGATATGGATTGGCATCAGACATTTGATCTGAGATGGTCGAGACATGTACTCGACCAGTCAGGCCAGATGAAAGGATGGACCGGCTATACTTGGAACAAAATACTGTTCCCCGATCCACCGGAATTTTTGAAATGGTGTCATGAAAAAGGGCTGAAGGTTGTGCTCAATCTCCACCCCGCTTCAGGAATTCAGCCGTGGGAGAAGTGCTACCCGGCGATGGCGCGGGCTATGGGCGTAAATCCGGCAACAAAAAAGTACATCCCCTTCGATCCCACGGACAAGAAGTTTGCAGAGAACTATTTCAAACTTGTCCTCGGCCCTCTCGAAAAAGAAGGCGTGAACTTCTGGTGGATAGACTGGCAGCAATGGGATACAACGAAGATACGCGATCTGAATCCAACGTGGTGGCTTAACTATACGTTCTATACCAACATGGAACGGGAAGGGAAGGCAAGGCCAATCATACTCGCTCGTTGGGGTGGCCTCGGATCACACCGGTACGAAATTGGTTTCTCAGGCGACGTGATCACGGATTGGTCTTCGCTGCGGTTCCAACCTTACTTCACGGCGACTGCCGCAAATGTCGGCTTCGGCTATTGGAGCCACGATATCGGAGGACACATACCAGGTACGGTCTCGCCGGAGCTTTTTACTCGTTGGGTCCAGTGGGGAGCCTTGAGCCCGATCCTGAGGACGCACACTACACGCAATGCCGAGGCAGAGAGAAGAATTTGGGCGTACCCTTATCCTTACGCAAGGGCTATGCGCGATGCGTTTCTACTGAGATACAGACTGCTTCCGTACATCTATGATGCTTCAAGAGCTGCTTACGACAGCGGTATTTCCATGATCCACCCGCTGTACTACGAATATTCTGAAATGAATGACGCCTACGAATTCGGCGACGAGTACTTTTTCGGAAACGACATTATCGTTGCTCCCGTCGTGAGTCCGATGTCGAAGGACTCTTTACTCGCGACTGAAAATATCTGGGTCCCGCCGGGAACATGGATAGAGTGGAATAGCGGAGACCGCCTAAGTGGACCCGCTGTCATGACGCGCCATTATTCTCTGGACGATATTCCCATACTTGTCAAGGCCGGGGCGGTTATCCCGATGCAGTCGCTGGCACAGAAGGCCGACATCGAGAACGTCGACCCGCTCGTACTGCGGATCTACCCCGCGAAGGATGGCTCGGCGAGCGTCTATGAAGATGAAGGGAACTCGCAAGGTTACCTGCACGGTCGGTTCAGCCGCACTAAGGTCAGCTATCGAATGACCGACGGCCAGACTATGCGGATTCATATCGCTCCTGTCGATGGGAGTTATTCCGGAATGAAAAAGAGCCGGAAATATGTCGTCGAACTCATGAATGTCTTTCCACCGGCGAGAGTAACTTGCAATGGAAAGAACATCAGTCTTGGCAGGGAAGGGTGGAGTTACGATGGCGACAAGCTTGAAGCCGTAATAAGAACCGGCAGGTTCGATGTGCACACCGGAGTGAACATGACGGTCAAGTTTCCGGAGTCAATCGAATCTCGCCTGCTCATCGGTGTGCGGGGAAAGATAGAGCGCTTCAAGGAAACGATGAACATTTTGAACCATCTCTGGCCACAGGATTGGTCGCCGGATATTCTCATCGAGGCGGCGCAGACAGGCGATTTCCTTAGGCTATATCCGGACTCGGCTCAGGCTCGTCTCAAGGTGTTCCAGTCCCAGGTTCCAAAGCTGCGCGATGCCATCATGCGGCTCTCAGGCGATAAGGATATTATCAAACATGCCCTGAATCATCTTGCAGGCGTGTTGCCCGCTCACGACGACACTCCGCGCTGAGAAAAAGGGCGAAGGGTCCCCCGCAACTTGTCGCAAGTCAAAACTGCATATCATGAGACTCTCTCTTTTGTATGGGGGAACGGCACGGTTTTCTGTTGTGTTTTGGTATTGAGTTAGGTAGTTTCAAAAGAGAGGTTCCTACTGGCGTTGACAATCCCGTCGGCAAGAGAGCACATTGTCCGCTCGCTCGCGATACAAGAAGACGGCCGTTAAGTCTTAAGAGTATTTCATCACTACCAGCACAAGCACGAAAGGGAGATCATTGGAATCCGATAGACGAATCCTACGGGGCGAACGGGCGTGCTCAACTTACTGTAATTTACACCGAACTTCATCCACTCGTTATTTCAGCCTTGCCATAACCCTGGCTTTCGTGGCGTTCGCTTCTCTGGCCGCCCAGACGATACGGCAGAGAGATTACGCTGCTATGCGTTGGCGGCTAATCGGCCCCTTCCGTGCTGGTCGAGCTCTCGCCGTAGCGGGTGTTCCAGGTAATCCATATACTTTTTATTTCGGGTCGGTCGACGGAGGCATTTGGAAGACGACGAACGCCGCGCTTACCTGGAAAGAGATTTCAGATGGAAAGGTGAATCCTTCGATTGGAGCCCTTGCTATCGCGCCTTCAGATCCCAGGGTTATCTATGTTGGAACGGGCGAGGCCGACATGCGTTCCGACATGACAACGGGAGACGGCGTTTATCGAACTACCGATGGCGGACTTAATTGGAAACATGTTGGTCTCGAAGATACCCAACACATCGGAAAAATACTTATCGACCCGCATAATCCCGATCTTGTTCTTGTGGCCGCACTCGGGCACGCTTATAACGCAAATAAGCAGAGGGGCGTCTTTCGTACCACCGACGGAGGCAAGACATGGGACAGAGTTCTGTATAAGGGCCCGGACATCGGCGCCATAGACCTCGCATGGGATCCGGATGACCCGTCGATAGTTTATGCGACCATGTGGCAGGCGCGCCGCCCACCGTGGAGCCAGTATCCTCCGGATCAGGGGCCGGGTGGCGGACTATATAAATCCACCGACGAGGGAAAGTCATGGACAGAGCTGCAAGGTAACGGGCTTCCTCCTAAGCCCTACGGCAGAATCGGGGTCTCGGTTGCCACGGGGTCCGGGGGAATGAATGTGTACGCGCTTGTGAGCGATTTGAAATCCGGTTCTGGCCTTTATCATTCAATAAACGGCGGCGAGAGCTGGACTTTAACGAGCAACGATCCTCGGATCGTAACGAGGATGTGGTACTTCGGGAGAGTGTTCGTTGACCCGCAGAACGCTCAGATAATATATGTGCCCAACCGATCCATCATGCGTTCGACCGATGGAGGTAAAACTTTCAAGGCTATCAAGGGCTCTCCGGGCGGCGACGATTATCATTATCTTTGGATCGATCCAACCGACGATCATCGAATGATAGTGGCGGCGGATCAGGGAGTAGTCGCGAGCTTTGACAACGGAAAAACCTGGAGCAGCTGGTACAATCAGCCCACAGCACAGTTTTATCACGTCGCGGTGGACAATCGTTTCCCATTTAGAATTTACGGCTGCCAGCAGGACGCGGGATCGGTTTGCATAAAAAGTAGAAGCGATTACGGCTCCATAACTTTCAGAGACTGGCACCCGGTAGGCGCCGGCGAATCGGGTTACATTGCCCCTGATCCTCTGAACCCGAACATTGTCTACGGTGGTGACACTTATGGCGCGGTATACCGATACAACATGGTTACCGGCCAGTCGCAGACCGTTTCCCCATCTCCCCTAGCGGAGTTTGGCACCCCCGCGCCGGCGAGGAGATATCGTTTCACATGGACTTCGCCGATAGTCTTCGATAAAATGAATCCTCATATACTTTACCTTGGCGCGCAGGTGCTCCTGAGGACTGAAGATGGAGGCCTTCACTGGAAGGCGATTAGTCCGGACCTGACACAAGCGGGACTGCGGGTAAAGAGCGCCGACACATCGCATGTCGGCTGGGGAGTAATATACACGGTCGCGCCTTCGCCGGTTCGATCCGGACTGATCTGGGTTGGATCGGATGATGGATTGATTCACCTGACAACCGATGGCGGACGGCAGTGGAGAAACGTGACGCCGAAGGGGCTTACGCCGTGGAGCAAGATTAGTTTAATAGAGGCATCGCCCTTCGAGGCGGGTGAGGCGTACGCGGCGGTGGATCGCCGCCGGCTGGGCGATATGGCGCCTTACATTTACAGGACGACAGATTTTGGCAGAACATGGACGTTGACTGTCAAAGGAATCGGTGCGACGTCATATGTCCATGTTGTCAAGGCGGATCACACTAGGAAGGGACTCCTCTATGCAGGCACTGAAAGCGGAGTTTACGTTTCTTTCAATGACGGCAATAGCTGGCAGCCGCTTCAACTTAACTTGCCCGCCGCTTCCATCAGAGATCTTGCCGTTCACGATAACGATCTAGTAGCCGCTACGCATGGCAGATCTTTTTGGGTCCTCGATGATATTACGCCTCTTAAGAAGGAGAGCCATA
>JAJYOS010000135.1 GCA_021796055.1 Bacteroidota bacterium | reverse complement strand
CAACATGAAGCTTGTTGACAAGCTGAGCGACGGAAAGATCGGATATGTGTATCTTCCCAACACGCTCAATGCCGGGTTCAACGACTTCAACAGGGAGTTCTTCTCCCAGGTCGACAAGCAGGGAGTAATAATCGACGAGCGCTTTAACCACGGAGGTTACATTTCAAATTACATCATCAACACGCTCCTCCAGAAGCCGATGAGCATGAACGTTACGCGATACGGCAGGACAGCCATCTGTCCCCCGATGGCTATCTTCGGACCGAAGGTCATGGTCATCAATCAGTTCGCCGGTTCTGGCGGCGATGCGCTTCCATGGTATTTTAAGATGGACAAGCTCGGCACGCTTGTCGGCGAAAGGACATGGGGCGGACTCGTCGGCATCGGAGGCTATCCTTCGCTTATGGATGGTGGCACAGTCACCGCACCGAGGATCGCTGTCGAGGGGCTGCACGGGACATTCCCGGTCGAGGATCATGGCATCTCTCCCAACGTTAAGGTGTGGCAGAACCCTGAGCTGATGAGGGAAGGCAAGGATCCACAGCTGGATGCTGCGGTAAAAATCGCGTTGAAGGAGCTGGCCGAACATCCCCTCCCGAAGTATGAAGTGCCGCCTTATCGCGACTATCATCCTCATCTTCCACCGCTCCCCAACTTGGGCGGAAACTAACGCCTAGTAAATAGTGACATAATAGCAATCCCCGGCGCTACGCCGGGGATTTTCTTTTTGAGAAGGGGAGACCCTATGGACGACAATTGAGGGAAAGGCTCTCTGTTGTCGCACGCAGCGTAAATGCACAAAACTTGGAACGGGAATTCGCGTCTCGTCTCCTTCGGCTATCGGCGTATGGTTCGGGCCGGCGGACTATCCTAGGACTCAACCTATAATACATCGATCATCACCCACGCGCTTGCCGCCCGATTGAGTTACCCTAAAAAAATTACGTAGGGAAAATCACTCCAATTCTAAGCAGGCCTCAGCGCCCGCCAAATCAACTAACAAGAAGTATTGAATGGGTTAACTCCTTAAGGTTGGGGAGGCTGATATCTTACTATCTAAGCTAGTGTGTAAGTGGATATTTAATTACTTGACAAACGATTGTGATTATATTTACTTACTAAAGCAGGTAAGTGAACGATGCTAATATAATTTAGTGGCTGGCTCGGCAAGCTTAGTAAAGTTTAGTCCCAAATGATTGAAGGAGAGTATCGGATGAAGAGAATAGAGGTGATAGTTCGAAATGCAGAGCTTTCCGAAATCCGCTATGCGCTACGCGATTTCGGTATTACGACGATGAGGGTGGCCGAGGTTGAGAAAGAGTTTGTGCCGGAGTACCGCCGGAATTCGGAGCGTCAGGCTGAGCTTGAACCTGAAACTGAAAAGCGATCGAAGGTGAGTGTTGTGGTGCCTGATGAAGAGGCGGACAGCGTCGTGCTTATGCTCGTCTCGACATTGAAGGAGGGCGGGATCGACGACGGTAAGGGGGTTGTCTCGTCGATCGAGTACGTCGTTCGACTCGAGGCCGACGGGTTCTTTGACAACATGATTTGATGTCCGGTGGCCCGTACGTTCTTTTCCGAGTCGGACGAATAACAATTTCGAAATTGCAATCAACAAAAATCAAAAAGAGGAGATAGAGATGAAGAAGATCGAGGCGATCGTGAGGCCTCACAAGATGGAAGACATCCGTGAGGCTTTGCACGAAATGGGAGTAAACGGGATGACCATAACGGAGGTCAAGGGAATCGGCCGGCAGAAGGGTCATACCGAGACTTACCGCGGCTCCGAATACGAGATCAATTTCGTGCCGAAGATCAAGCTGGAAGTCGTAGTCCCGGACGAACAGGCACAAAAGGTAATCTCGGTCGTCATTCGGACCGCGAAAACCGGAGAAATAGGAGATGGGAAAATATTCCTTCTGCCGATTGAGGAAGCGATTCGGGTGAGGACGGAGGAGTCCGGCGAGAGCGCGCTTTGATCCCTTTATTCACAAAGTGGAGCACAAATGAAAACATACCTTTTTACCATAGCTTCCGTCTGCGCCGTGATGGTCTCATCTTTGAAGGCCGTCGCCGCTGATTCGTCGGGAACTTCTTCCCTAACATGGAGCGGGTTCGTGGATGCCTACTACAGCAGAAACTTCAACGACCCGATTTCAAGAGTCAATCAATATAGAAACTTCGACTTGAACGAAAATCAAATCTCACTGAGTCTAGTGGACTTGAAAGTTCAGGAAGAGGCGCGGCCGGTAGGATTCACCCTTGAACTAGGTTTTGGGCCGACGAGCGATTATGTCAACATCGCTTCAACCGTTGGCGCGCCTAGTCCTTCGCTTGCTAACGTCATGCAGGCCTATGCGACGGTAGTACTACCCGTCGGCTCCGGGTTGACGGTCGATGTCGGTAAGTTCGTGACGCACATGGGGTATGAGGTGATTCCATCCCAGGACAATTGGAATTACAGCAGGTCTTACCTCTTCGCTTACGCTATTCCGTTTTATCACACTGGGATCCGTCTCACCTACCCGGTAGCGAGTAACCTTACTGCGGCACTTCACATACTGGACGGATGGAACTCCGTTATCGATAACAATAAATCGCTCTCGCTCGGAGCAACATTGAATTATTCTCCGACGTCGACCACTGACATTGTGTTCAACGGTATCTGGGGGCACGAGAACCTGACCCCAATAGAGAACGGAGCGAGAAATGTTTACGATTTCATAATCACACAGCAGCTAAGCGATGCTTTCTCGCTTGCGCTCAACGCAGACTACGGACAGGCGGGGACTACCGCCGGGCTTCAGATGTGGAAAGGGATCGCCGTTTACGGCAGGTACGAGCTAAGTTCAGTTTCCGCGCTTGCGCTGCGAGCGGAAGTGTACTACGATCCAACCGATTACACGACCGGGGTCACGCTCCCCAAGGCGACTTTGAAAGAGTACACTTTGACGTACGAATATCACCCTTGGAGCCCGCTTCTTATTCGAATAGAAGCGCGCGACGATTTCGCCAACGGAAAAGTTTTCGATTCCGCGAGCGGGTCTCCCACAAAATCTTCCCAGCCTACTCTAACAATCGGCCTGGTGACCATTTTCTAAACACGATACGGCTCAACTTAATTAACAAAGATTCAATTGAGGAGATTTTCTATGACATCATTCTTCAGAAATAGATTTTTGATATGGCTCTCCGTATTTGCTTTGACATTCGCAGCGGCCTCATCGATAGCGTATGCCTCTGACAAACCCGATCCCGGAGGTACTAAGACAGGCACTATCATTGACGTGCCCGCTGCAAAACCGGGCGCACCGACATTCGAGGAACTTGGAAACGCCGTCGGACACAACCACGTTGCTATCAATTTCGTCTGGACTCTCATCACCGGCTTTCTCGTCATGTTCATGCAGGCAGGTTTCGCGATGGTTGAAACTGGACTTACTCGCGCGAAGAACGTCGCTCACACAATGGCCATGAACTTCATGATTTATCCGCTGGGAATGTTGGGATTCTACCTCTGCGGGTTCGCGTTTATGTTCGGAGGTGTCGGCCCGTTAGGCACGCTGGGCGGGTATTCCGGGCTCAGTCATGAGTTAACGCTGAACCTTTTCGGAAAGCCTTTCGGCCTCCTCGGGTGGAGCGGTTTCCTCCTCCAGGGGAAAGGCTACGATGTGGCGGCCTTCGCATTGTTCCTCTTTCAGATGGTATTCATGGACACGACGGCCACGATACCTACTGGGGCGGCCGCGGAGCGCTGGAAATTTTCGGCGTTCATGATTTATGGCGCCTTCATAGGCACGATAATGTATCCAATATTCGGCAACTGGGTTTGGGGTGGTGGCTGGCTGTCACAACTCGGAGTCAACTTCGGTCTCGGCCACGGCTATGTGGACTTCGCGGGATCGAGCGTGGTACACATGCAGGGAGGCGTCATAGCGCTCATCTTCGCTTGGCTGATAGGTCCGAGGTATGGGAAATACAATGAAGATGGCTCGATAAACCCGGTACAGCCGCACAACATTCCTATGGCGATAATAGGAACTTTCATACTCGCCTTCGGCTGGTTTGGATTCAATCCGGGGTCAACTCTCGCCGGCACAGATCTACGAATAAGCGTGGTCGCCGTGAATACGATGCTTGCAAGCGCCACCGGCGCGATGGCGGCCACGCTATGGATGTGGTGGTTTAGAACAAAGAAGCCAGATCCTTCGATGATGGCCAACGGGATGCTGGCCGGACTCGTCGCGATAACAGGCCCCTCCGCGTTCGTTAGCGCTGGAGGAGCATCAATCATCGGGCTGATTTCTGGAGTACTCGTGGTTGAGTCCGTATTTTTCTTCGACCGCAAGAAGATTGACGACCCCGTTGGAGCTATTTCTGTTCACGGCGTTAACGGTGCCTTCGGTTGCCTTTCTCTCGGCCTTTTCGCTGACGGAACTTACGGCGACGGATGGAACGGCGTCTCCGGAACCGTCCGGGGGTTATTCTATGGAGGTGGAATGGGGCAGTTCTGGGCCGAGCTTATCGGGGTCATAACTTGCTTCTTGACTCTCGCCGTCCTCGCGTATGTAGTGTATCAGATTGCCGAGAAGTTAGTCGGTAACCGGGTGCCGAAGGAAGCTGAGATCGAAGGTCTCGACATCCCTGAAATGGGAGTTCTCGGTTACAACGGTTTCAGCATGGACAAATTTGCTGAGACGACACATCCGAAGAAGTCTTAAATTGAATTGCTCGGCGGCCGCGCGAGAGAGATGGACTCCACGCGGCTGCCCGGCGCGTAGAAAGGAAAAAGAGATAAAATGGATAATCTAGTTATTTCATTAACGGCATTAGCTCTCGGAGGAGCTATCGGTTTCCTGTTCGGCGTCCTTCAAACTGCGGCTCTCGCACGGAACACCAAAAAGAGAGACAATGGAAATCTGCATAACGGATGGGCAGTTATGCCCGGATCGATGGGAAGGATCGCGGCCCTTCTGATAATCTTGGCTGCAGTACAAATCTTCTGTCCGTTCCTCTTCGAGGGAAATATCCAGTGGCTGGTATCCGCCGGGATACTCCTCGGTTACGGTTGGTCGTTTCTGGTAAAGCTTCGTCGCCGTTCGGAAGAACGGGCCTGATGCTAACTTCACCACAAGTACAGGCTTGCATGGTCGGATCCTTGCAGCATGACCCCGGAGACACCCGATGAGCGTTAGTCATATACCTGTCTGGTGGGGAATTCCGTTTCTACTTCTCCTGACAAGCATCGCGGTTCTCCCGCTTATTAAGAAAGGGTGGTGGGCGAAGTTTTACCCGGTAATGTCGATCGGTCTGGCTGTAGTGACCATGGCCTTCTACATTCTCTTTATGCATAGGATCCATCCGATCGTCGAATCTGGATTTGAATACATAAGTTTCATTGCTCTGATCGGATCATTATACGTCATCGCGGGCGGAATACACATAAGGCTTCGCGGAAGGTCCAGGCCTTTGACAAACGCTGTCTTCCTGGCGATAGGAGCCATCATCGCGAACCTAGTCGGTACGACGGGAGCGTCTATGATTATGATTAGGCCGTTTATTCGCGTCAACAAATACAGGATCAAGGCGTACCATATTATCTTCTTCGTATTCATTGTGAGCAATGTCGGCGGGGCGCTCACGCCGATCGGCGATCCGCCGCTCTTCGTCGGGTACCTGAAAGGCGTTCCTTTCTTCTGGTCCGTGGCAAACTTGTGGCACATCTGGCTCTTCGCGGTCGCCACATTGCTCTTGGTCTTTTACGTGATCGATCGCCGTGATTTCTCAAGGCTAAATAGAGGTCAACAGGAGTTCGCAGAAGAGACTGGCGAAGAGGGACAAGTGGAGGGACTGCACAACATACTGTTCCTCCTCGTCGTCCTTGGGGCTGTTTTTGTGCAGCATCCTCTCTTCTTGCGTGAGCTGATAATGCTCGCCGCCGCGGCTGGTTCGTATTTCACAACCCCTTCCGATATACACAAAAGAAACGATTTTGACTTTGCGCCTATTAAAGAGGTGGCGATCCTATTCGCGGGGATATTCATAACGATGGTACCCGCTCTGGAATGGATAGCGCAGCACGCCGCGGCGTTCGGCTTTAGCGATGCGGCGCACTTCTACTGGACAACGGGGGCCCTCTCGTCTGTTCTGGATAATACGCCGACATACTTGAATTTCCTCAGCGCGGCAACCGGAATGTTTGTAAACAACAATGTGGTACACGATCTAATGACATTGTTCAGAGATCACGGCGACACGCTTGCCATGGGGACGGTTGGGCCTGAAGTACGTTCGACAATCGCGTTCATGTTGAACTATCATCCCGGCGCGATTGCATCGGGCGTGACCACGGCAGGTCAGGTGTCGACAGGCTATCTCCTCGCGACACGGGGAGTAATCGTGCGCGCAATCTCTGTCGGAGCGGTGTTCTTCGGGGCGATGACTTACATTGGCAACGGGCCGAATTTCATGGTGAAGAGTATTGCTGAGCAGACTGGAGTGCGGACGCCATCATTCATTTCTTACATAGCGAAGTTTTCGGTCCCGATCCTTTTGCCGATATTGGTTATCGTCTGGCTTTTGTTTTTTCACGGTTGATGCGCGACGCGTGCGGGCAAGACTAAGCCGGTCCTCGGCTGTGTCATGGCGCGGATGCGCGTGATTGTTTGCCTGAGAGCGCTTCTCCCTAAGCTACATCTCAAGAGCAACATCGCAGAGTCGCGGAGCGACAAGTTCGCCTCCGCGCACTCTGTGTCTTTGTTGTATATTGGCGCGTTCGCGTACGGATCATCAGGGAGCGCAAGCTCCTTTAGAGCACAACCCATTGAATCGTATTTCGTGGCCATCCGCCTTTGAAAGGAGATTCGATTTGGACCGGCGATGTTGTCCTCCCGTAAAGAGTCACGATGCAGGTAAGGGGGATGCTTTTTTTTCCGGGAGAACCGAGCGATCTTCGTATCGAGGGGGCTAGAAGGGGGAAGTTGCAGTATTTAGACATTAAAAATTTTTCACAAATGACTTGACAATAGGAGTCTCCGGCAGTAGATTATGCTCGGTTAAGTTACCGTTTAAGTCAACGGTTAACCATTCGCTTCGTTTGAGAAACGTCGCCAGTTCTACCCAAATTTGACTTCGATGCTGGTTGATCCTACGGCTCCTCCTTGTCAAAATTGCCGATATCTTAACAAGGGGAATCGCGGCCCCGTTAACATCTTTTCACAGTCGCCGCCTCAGGAACCTCTCTCTCGCATCGGGACTTCACACGACCTGCCTTCGTCCGGAGGTCTTCAGAAAGGAGGAAGTACGTACATCCGCTTTGGTATGAGCTTAAGGTGAGCGATGATGCATTTTAGATTACAGCTTCTTCTTATCGCTTCGCTGCTATCCTCCTCGTCGATCTCTCAAGCCGCACAAGGTACATCGGTCCATCAAGGAATTCATTCCTTTCTTGTTACAGCAACCAATCCCGCAAACGTTTCGCGACCCCAGGAAGTCATTTCCTTGGACCTTCAGAGAGTGAAGGCGAAGCATCCCTCTTTTAACCCGATGGCGTTTGAAATCACCTGTGCCGGAAAAATTGTCCCCACTCAAATGGATACCGATCCAATATCGGGGAGTCTCACTCGAATAATCGCCCTCGTTTCGTTCGTACGTAAGGAAAAGAAAAGACTTGAAGTATCGTGGATACCGGATACCGTTATTAATCGCGAGTTTCCGAAACTCACGCAGGCAGCCTTAGGGATGAAGGTAGGTTACAAAAAGGTGACCGGCTTCTATACGGGCGGGAGGTTCGTCGATGTCGATTCGACTACGATGCCGCACGATCATTTTGCGCACGACGCTCTATATAGGATTGAAGGGCCTGGATGGGAATCGGACAAGATTGCTTACAGGTACTATCTGGACTCGAGAAACAGGAATGATATTTTCGGAAAGAAGAAAGCCGAGTTGGTTCTGCAGAAGCTTGGAGTGAACGACCTCGTGTCTAACAGCATGGAGTCATATACTAAGATGCTCGACTGGGGGATGGATATCTTCAAGGTGGGTGAATCTCTCGGCATTGGCTCCATAGCGATCTGGCACGATTCGAAGGCGGTCACGGTGAGCGATGTTCGAACCGTGAAGTGCTATGTCGCAGAGAACGGCTCGATACTTTCAGGGATCTATACGCTGTATCTCGGATGGAAAGTCGGTAAAGCAGACTACGACTTGTATTCGCATCTTACGATATCCGCGGGGAGCAGGCTGACAGGAGTAGATTTGACGCTCAAAGGAAAACAGGTGGATTTGTGCACGGGTCTCGCGAAACATGAGGACTGCGATTTTATCCGCACTCCTTCCACGCAACGGGGAAGATGGGCATACATCGCCTTATACGGCAAGCAGAGTCTCTCCGACGACGATCTCGGCATAGCCGTGTTTTACAGATCGGCCGATCGTGTGAAAGTAACCGAGGACTCTCTGAGCGATATCGTGATCCTTCGCCCGCAAGAAGGGCAACTGACTTATTATTTCGGAGCGGCGTGGCAGCAAGAACCGGGAGGAATCAAGAACGAGAATGAATTCAAGGCGTACCTTGAACGGACACTCGTGAGACTCGACAACCCGATAGAAGTTGAACTATGAATTTTTATGTGATCCAACAAGCCAGTAGTTGCAGGAGAAAGAAATGACAAGACTCTCATTTCGAAAGTTAGTTGAAATGGTTTGTACTCTAGCGGTGATTCTAGTAATGAGTGCAGGGTATGCCAATGCTCAGACTCAGAGCCGAATCCAGGGCACCGTCACCGATGCCAAGACAGGTGAGCCTCTCCCGGGGGTGAACGTCTTCGTAGTTGGGACTAACCTGGGTGCGGTTACCGATCTTAACGGAAAATTCTTCGTCGTCAATGTGCCAGTAGGCACATACGATGTGAAGGCGTCCATGATAGGATATAGCCCAATGCTGGTCAAGGGCGTGTTGGTGTCTCTGGACAGGGTGGCAACCGTGAATTTCGCGCTTACCGCCTCAGCGATACAAACGAGCGAGGTGGTAGTCACGGCCCAGAGGAACCAGCTGCACCAGGAAGTGTCGTCGACACAAATGGTTTCTACCGCTCATGAAATTATGAGCACCGCCGGGGTGCGGGAAATAAACACGTTCCTTGCCAAGCTGCCCGGAATCTCCACGACCGACAACGGTTTTATCACGATTAGAGGCGGTACCGCCGACCAGGTCGGTACGCTCGTTAACGGACTCTCATATGACAACGCGGCGGTCGGTAACGCCGAGACGAGCATCCCGCTCAGCGCTATTGAGCAGGTGTCGGTGTTGTCCGGCGGTTATAACGCTGAGTACGGAAACTTCAGGTCAGGGCTGATTAACATAACGACCAAGTCGGGTACCCCGAACGCGTATCACGGCACTTTCAACATATCCGCCGACCAGGCCCACATGCGCAGATTCGGCTCGTCGCTCTACGATCCCAACAACGCCTTCCTGGCGCCTTATCTTAATCCGGTCGTGGCCTTCACCGGCACCCAATCAGGTGCGTGGGATCAGTACCAGCAAAATCAGCATGCGTCCTTTGACGGCTGGATCGCGGAAGCTAACAAATACAACCAGGGAAAATCGCTTGATCAACAGGCTTCCCCTCTGGAACTCTACCTCTTGACGTCATGGATGACTATGACCGTACCAGAATATCAGGGCCTACAACAGCAAATCGCCGCCAACCCCGCCATACTTGGAGGCATGACTGTCGCGCAGGCGGATTCGATGATGAATGCGACCAGAAGTGCTTTCGCCAATCACGCGAACAGTGAAGGGGGAAGTGATTACAACCTCGATGGTGGTTTCGGCGGACCGATCCCATTCGTGAGCAAAGCTCTCGGCGACGCCACCTTCTATATATCGAACAACACAAGGAATACCAACTACGTCGAGCCCGTCACGCTCAACAGTGACTTCTCATCGACTTCGCTGTTAACCATGAAGTCAACGCCCTCCAGCACGATGACAATTACGCTCAACGGTTTGTGGAAACGTGAAATCGGCGTGAGCCCGATAAGGCCTGCCTCGGGGGACGAACCGAACGTTGGCGGTCGCGGCGGGTTCATGCAGCAGAATGACCTGAACTGGGTTTTTGACAACGCCGGACTGAGCGGCGATCATTATAATTATCTTTATGATCCGTCGTACTTCCCGATACTGAATCAGACAACACTCCTTACAGGTGTCACGCTGAACCAGATGATTTCGAAGAGTACTTATTACGATGTAACCCTTAGCCGGCTTGCTATCAGCGATTATTCTCCGACTGGCGACAACAGGGATACAACGATGATCACTCAGATCGGCCCCTTTAATCTCGATGAGTCTCCTTACGGAAAACTCCAGTTTGCGCCGAAGCACAGCGTGAACGGCTACACTTTCCCGAGTTATGACACGCCGATCGGAATGTCGATATTCAGGTTCAGGGGCAAGGAGGGCGATTTACACGACAACTCGAAGACGTACCAGTACCAGTTTAAGTTTGACCTGTCGTCGCAAATCGGGGATCACAATTTTGTCAAGACCGGTTTCGAATACAATTCGATCATCCTGGATCATAATTTCTGGGAGCAGTGGAACAACAACGCTTACAACACTTATGAGTTCAACTATCACCGCACTCCCAGCCAATCGGGACTTTACGTCCAGGACCAGATCAACTACCAGGGGATCGTGGCCAATCTCGGCGTCCGCCTCG